>JBLNAU010000372.1:0-3157 GCA_050259515.1 Syntrophothermus sp. | reverse complement strand
AGGCGATAAGATTGCCCAGCGCCAGAAGATGATCGCCGAGATCGAAAAGCAATACGGCGAACAGTAACACTTCACAATCCATGAAAAGGCGCGGGATCTGATACGGGTTCCGCGCCTTTTGAGAGGGACGCATGAAGTACATTCTTGGCATTGATCAGGGGACCACGCAAACGACCGCGGTCGTGGTGGATGAGAACGCTTCATTTGTGGATAAGTGTTCTGTCCCGCTGCCGGCGCGTTTCCCAAGCCCGGGCTGGGTGGAACAGGACCCGTTCGATATCGTCCGCACGGTGAAGGATGCAGTGGCTCCGCTGATCGAGAAATATGAAATCACCGCCGTGGGGTTTGATAACCAGGGCGAAACATTTGTCGTCTGGGATAGCGAGACCGGCGAGCCTCTTACACCCGCCATCGTCTGGCAGGACAAGCGTGGGGTGGAAGTCTGTGATGCGATCGCTCCTCAGGTGGACCACGACTCCCTTCGCAAAAAAACGGGACTTATTCTCGATAGTTATTTTTCTGCTCCCAAGTTACGCTATGCCTGGGAGCATGACTCCCGACTTAAACAATCCATTGACGAGGGACGCGCCCTCTTTGGCACCACGGAAACCTGGGTGATCTGGAACCTGTCCAATCGAGCCTTGCATGTAACCGATCCGTCCACAGCCTCCCGTACGCTGCTCTTCGATGTAAACCGACTGGATTGGGATGATGATTTGCTATCTCTCTTTGGGGCGACCCGGACGCTTCTTCCCAAGATAGTCCCCTCTGCCGGTTACGTCGGTGACCTCGATTTCGGGGATGGCAGACAGTTCCCTCTGCACGCTCTTCTTGTCGATCAGCAGGCTGCGTTATTCGGCCAGGCCTGCTTCAAGCCCGGTGAAATGAAGTGCAGCTTTGGAACGGGCAGCTTCCTGTTAATGAACATCGGGCGCAGGATGCGCCTCTCCGATCATGGTCTTCTGACCACGATGGCATGGCACTGGGCCGATGAAACCGCGTATGCCCTGGATGGCGGGATCTTCGTCACCGGTGCGGCAGTGCAATGGCTGACAGAGTCCCTTGGCTTTTTGCCTGACCCTGCGGCAAGTGCGGAATTTGCCCTGCAGTCGAAGGAGCATGACGTGGTGGTCGTCCCGGCTCTGCAGGGTCTTGCTGCTCCGCACTGGCTCTCGGACGCACGCGGCGCCATCTTTGGATTGAGCAGAGGCTCGCTGCCTGCGGACATTGTCCGCGCCACCCTGGATGGGATTGCCTTCCGGGTCTATGAAGTGGTGAATGCCATGGCACAGGATGCCGGTCAGTCGCCACCTCACCTCAAAGTGGACGGCGGTCCTTCCGGGAATCCCTATCTCATGCAATATATCGCCGACCTGCTCAATGTTGAGGTCCGTGTGGCGGCTGCCCGTGAAGCGACCGCCATGGGCATTGCCAATCTTGCCGCCCATTCCGCGCTGGGCATCTCGCTCCAGGATCTCGCCAGCTGCTGGCAATCTGAGGCTGTCTACCAGCCGCAGATCGATGCAGCGGAAAGACAACGCAGACTGGCAAAATGGAACAAGGCCCTAGCGGCGGTAAAGGTGTATCATTCCTGATGCCATTCTGAGCCCCGAGGACAACGCAATCACAGTTTCCATCCTCAGCATTGAACTCGTCATGGCAGAAATGACCCTATGGAACCCATCTACGATATAGCCATCATTGGTGCCGGAGCAGTTGGCTCGGCAATTGCGCGTGAGCTATCACGCTATGAATTAAGCCTTGTTCTTCTGGAAGCCAACCCGGATGTTGGCATGGGCACATCCAAAGCCAGCACCGCGATCTGGCATACCGGCTTCGACGCCAAGCATGGCTCGCTGGAAGCGACCCTTATGCGCCGAAGCTATCCGCTTATGGAAGCTTTCATGCAGGAGGTGAGCAGTCCTTTCGAGCGCAGCGGCGGACTGCTGATCGCCTGGAACAAGGAACAGCTCGACACACTCCCGGCACTTCTTGAAAAGGCGCACAGGAATGGTGTCACAAATGTTCATCTGATCGGCAGCGAGGAAGTTTATCGACGCGAGCCGCATCTGGGCGAAGGCGCGCTGGGTGGAATGTTCGTGCCTGGCGAGGGGATTCTGTGCACATTTACCATCCCGCTCGCCTGTGCGACACAGGCAGTTGTAAATGGCGTCACATTAAAGCTGGGCTCCCGGGCAGAGAAGATCGAGCCTTTCGCAGATGGGAACCAGCGAGCCTATACCATCTCCAGCCCGGAGGAGTCCGTCCATGCGCGCTGGGTCATCAACGCAGCGGGTTTATATTCCGATGAAGTCAATCGTTTTTTTGGATACGCAAATTTCGAGGTCACACCGCGGCGGGGAGAGCTGATCGTTTACGACAAGCTGGCCCGCTCACTGGTGAACCATGTCCTGCTTCCGGTCCCGACCGCAACCACGAAGGGCGTGTTGATCAGCCCCACGGTCTATGGGAATGTACTTCTAGGTCCCACCGCTGAAGACCTTCCGGATAAAACAGCAACAAATACAAGCCCCAACGGAATCCACTCCCTGCTCGCAAAAGGGAAAAAGATCTTACCGGAGCTGCTCAAAGAGGAAGTAACGGCCACGTACGCCGGCCTGCGGGCGGCAACCGAGCACAGCGACTACCAGATTACGCTTCATGTAGACCAAAGATATATCTGCGTGGGTGGCATCCGCTCCACGGGGATTTCGGCAAGCCTGGGCATTGCCGAGTATGTTGCCGACCTGTTGAAGGAAGGTGGCGTGGAGTTCCACCACAAGGCTCAGTTCAAGTCGATCAAAATGCCAAATATCGGGGAGGCGTTTGTCCGTCCGTACCAAAACGCTGAGCTGATCTCGGAAAATTCTGCTTATGGGAAAATCGTCTGCCAGTGTGAGCGGGTTTCTTTGGGTGAATTGAACGACGCGATCTGTTCTGACATCCCTGCCAGGACGCTGGATGCTTTGCGCAGGAGAACCCGTGCCATGCAGGGCCGCTGCCAGGGCTTTAATTGCCAGGCTGAACTACATGTCATTCTGAGCGACCAGCAGGGACAAAGAAGCTTGCCTAGGACGAGGGAGTCTCTTCGCTCGCCGCGATCGCTCTCCCGGGGTGACATGAAACATGCCGATGTCCTCATCGTTGGCGCGGGACC
>JBLNAU010000371.1:0-6398 GCA_050259515.1 Syntrophothermus sp. | reverse complement strand
ACCGTCGTCTGCCAGAAGGGAGGAATAACCTGCACCTGGATCTGTTTGGCAGACTGGCTCCAGACGCCATCGCTGTTGGTGCTTTTCAATAGAAGCGTGTATTGCCCGCCCGGCAGGTTGGTATAACGCCCATTCCGTTTGGTGCCGATAAAGTGCCAGTTCGGGTCAAAGCCCTGCAGCATGTAGGCATATTGGTTTTTGCTGGGCTGGTTGTAGCTTAAGGCTGCGAATTCAAATTCGAACGAGTTCTGAGGCCATCTCAGTGTGAAATTTTCTGTTGTTTCCACGCTGGAATTGACAATAATGGGCCGATCATCCTGGGTGAGCGAGGTGAGCGTGACCTGTGGAACGTAGGGATTGTCGCTGATATTGACCGGCTGGAAAACGGTTAGCCCGTCAATGCCGCCAAAGTAAAACTCTCCGTCCCTGCCTTTGGCATAGGAGCTGGAGTTGAATTCATTGCTCTGCAGGCCATCCCCCTCATCAAAGTTGCGGAATTTCTCTGTCGTGGGGTTGAAACGGGAAATGCCAAAGTTGGTGCTCATCCACAGATTGCCGCGCGGATCCTCCAGGATCCCATAGACAACGCCGTTGGCCAGGCCATCCTTTTCAAGGTAATAGCTGAAGGAATCAGTTTTGGGATGATAGAGGTTCAAACCACCGCCGAATGTTCCGACCCAGATGCGCTCTTTCGAGTCCTCATAGATGGACAGGATCGAATCGTTGCTGATCGAGGACTTGTCGTTGGGATCGTTCAGAAAGCGGGTGAACTTGCCTGTCTTGGGATCCAGCCGGTTCAAGCCGCTGTCATAGGTGCCGACCCACAGCATGCCCTGGCTGTCCTCCAGGATCGAATTGACAATGGTCCCACTCAGGCTGTGGAGATCCTCCACCCGGGGACTGTAATGAACAAAACTGTTTGCGGGCCTGACCAGGCGATCGAGTCCGGCAGCTGTCCCCACCCAGATGTTGTTCTTGCGGTCCACATATACTTTGAACACGCGATTGGCGCTCAGGCTGGCGGGGTTGTCGGCATTGCGCACGTAATGCTTGATGGCCAGTGTTTTACGATCGAAGCGGTCGAGCCCGTTGCTCGTGCCCACCCACAACATGCCATCCTGGTCCTCAGCAATGGAAAGGATTTCATCCGAGTTGATACTGTTGGGTTTGCTGGGGCTGTGCCGGAAGTGAATGACCTGGTTGGTGGACAGCGTCAGGCGGTTCAATCCGTCGTTGAATGTGCCGACCCACACATAACCTTCTGAATCGACCAGGATGGATGAGACAAAATTTGAGCTCAGTGAATTGATATCCTGTGGGTCATGGCGATAATAAGCGAAGTCATCACGCATGCGATCGTACTTGTTGACACCGCCGCCAAAAGTTCCAAACCATAGCACCCCTCCGCGATCCTCATAGATGGATAGGATGTGGCTGGTGCTTAGGCTCTTGATAAAAGTTGGGTCATTCCGGTAATGGAAAAAGCTTGTCCCGCCTCCGCTCAGACGGTCGAGGCCATTGACCGTACCCACCCATAGGTTGCCCGTACTGTCCAAATGCAGGGCGGTGATCATGTTGCTGGAAATGCTTTGTTCTTTTTTATCGGAATGGAAGAACCGTTCAAAATCGCCTGTCTCAGGATGGAACCTGTTCAAGCCATTCTGTGTACCCACCCAAAGAGTATTGTTCCTGCCTTCGGCCAGGGCTGTGATGGAGTCATCGCTGATCGAATTCTCAATTTCCGGGCTGGACTGGTAGGGGGTAAACCGGTTGCTCTGCTGATCGAAACGGTTCAATCCGCCCGCCCACGTGCCGATCCACATGCTGCCGCGGCTGTCCTGCAGGATGGCGGTGATACTTTTTCCGGTGATGCCTTCCTGTTGCGATGGCTCGTAGACATAATGAGTAAAGCCGTCGCTGGCTCGATCCATCAGATCCAGCCCATTCTGCGTGCCTACCCAGAGCCTGCTATCCCGATCCAGATACAGGACATTGACGTGATTGTCGTTCAGGCTCCTCGGATTCGTCGGATCGTGCATGTAGCGCTTGAATTTCTCGGTATGCGGATCATATCGGTTCAAGCCTCCCTGCCGGGTCGCAACCCAGAGAAATCCGTCCTTGTCCTCAAGGATGGATGTGATCCAGCGGTCGCTCAGACTGGTGGGAACGTCCGGGTCGGGCTTGAAGCTCTTGAAGGTATAGCCATCATAGCGGTTTAGGCCGTCCTGTGTGCCAAACCACATGAAGCCGCGGCTGTCCTGAAAGGCTACATGCACGGAGCTTTGGGATAATCCCTCCTCGATGCTGATCCGGTCAAAGCGGAGGACGCAGTCGCAGACCTGGGGCAGGGAGGCGGGGGATACATGGGGCGGTACGGGAGTAGGGCTGGCCGGTGTAACAGTGGCCTGTCCCACAGACGCGCCGAAAAGCTCAAGCGAGGCCGAGGATGTTCCGGACCCAGCGCAGGAGGCGATTGTAAAAAGGAGAGCCAGCCCCAGGAAAAGAGGGAATACTTTCTTCATCTATTAACTACAGTATAGTACACCTGCCGTCCATTTTATTGGACAACCAAATGCTTTCCATACCCCTCCTCGGAGGGGTTTTTATATGCCCACCCTGGGTGGATTGGCTGGTTCGTACACTACTTGAAGGGGAGCATAAATCCACACGCTGCAGTGGGTGAAACCCGCTTGCAGGCGGATACTGAATTCTCTTCATGAACATATCATACAACCATGATTAGCCTGACAACACTAATCAGCCTTGCTTTCACATATTCTCCTCGCGAAAGCAATCCACCATGAAGGGGAGGCGGATGCCTGGGCTGACCAGCCTGGTATTCCGCCTCCCTCCATTATATGCCGGTCATATAAATGAAAGATGAAGGAGGTCTCATCGTTGAAAAAAGATGGAGATGCCTGCCCATAGACCAGGAAATCTATATTCAAGGAGAGAAGATGAAAATCAAACGTCTGTATTACGTCGTTAGTTTGCTGGTGGTTCTTAGCATGGTCCTTGCAGCCTGCGCACCCCAGGCCGCCACCCCTAGTGAAGCCCCGGGAGCTCAAACCGAGGAACCGGCACAAACCCAGGCGCCTACGGAGGCAGCCACCGAAGCGCCGACCGAGATGCCCAAAACGGACCGGCACGGCGGCTGGCTGGATGAGATCGATGTCTCGGCAGTCGCCAGTGATTCGGCCATTTCCCAGTTAAAGGCTGGAGCGATCGATTTCTATTCGTTCAACCTGGCGTCGGATGCCCTGCCGGCCATCCAGGAGGCCGGGTTGCCCTCCAGCGCGGCATTTGGAGGCTATTATGGCATCAGTTTTAATCCGGCTGTTTTCAAGGATACCACTCAGCTCAACCCGTTCTCGAACCGTAAGATCCGTGAGGCAACGAACTGGCTGATCGACCGCAATTATCTGAACCAGGAGATCTTTGCCGGCGGATCCCTCCCCAAGCTTCTTTCCATCACCACCCAGCTGATCGAATATACCAAGCAGATCGAGAAGGTTCGCGAGCTGGAGGGGAAATATAGCTATAACCCGGACAAGGCCAAGGAGATCATCGATGCGGAAATGAAAGGCATGGGCGCCGAGCTTGGTCCGGATGGCAAATGGCAGTACAACGGCAAACCGGTCAAGTTGATCTTCCTGATCCGCTCCGACGGCGATGGGACCCGCAAGCCGATCGGCGACTACGTTTCCAACCAGTTGGAAAGTGTTGGCTTTACGGTGGACCGGCAATATAAGACCTCCTCGGAAGCCTTCCCCATCTGGCAGGGCACGGCCGCCGCGGATGGGCAGTGGAGCATGTACACCGCCGGTTACATTCCTTCCGGTCTTGGTTCTCTGCGTGATGAGGCGGGCCTTATCCAGCAGAGCTATCTGAACACAAGCACGCAGGCCAGCGAGCCCTATATTTCCAATGTCTCGGATCCCGAGTTCCAGAAACTGGGTGACGACCTGGCACAGGGGCAGTACTCCTCCGATGAGCAGCGCAACCAGATGATGTCCAGGGCGCTCGAGCTTTCCCTCCAGGATTCATTGTTTATCTGGCTGATCGAACAGAGGGTGTATGCGCCCTACAATGACAACGTCCAGGTGACATACGATCTGGCTACGGGGCCAGAATCAACCAATGTCGGACCGTACAACCTGCGCTTCAAAGGGCAGGAAGGCGGCACGATGAAGATCGGTACCAACGATCTGTTCACCCAGCCCTGGAATTCCATCGCAGGCAGCAACTGGGTCTGGGATACGGCGATCATGCGTGCCACAACCATGGGCAACTCCAACGTTACCAATGGCGGCGGTTTGATGGCTGACCCCTATACCGGCCTGCCCTACCCGCAGCGGATCGAGAGCGCCGAGCTCACCTATAAGGAAGGCCTGCCCATCGTGCATACGCTGGATTGGCTCAAAGTGGACAGCGCTCCGGAAATTCAAGTACCTGGAGATGCCTGGGTGGACTGGGATGCGAAGAACCAGAAATGGATCACCGCGGAAGAGAAATTCCCCGACGGCCTGACCGCCAACGTGAAGAGCGTTGTGGTGTATCCCAAGGATCTGTTCCAGACGGTCAAGTGGCATGACGGCAGCCCCATCTCGGTCGGTGACTTCGTCATGTCCATGATCATGGGGTTTGACTCAGCCAAAAAGGACAGCCCGCTTTATGATGAATCGCTGGCTTTGAGCATCAATGCCGGCCTGGATTCCTTCAAAGGTTACCGGATCACCTCCACCGATCCGCTGACGATCGAAGCGTACAACGATACCTATTACACAGATGCCGAATTAAACGTCCTGCCTCTCTGACCCCAGTCGCCTCTCGGTCTATCGGGTGAGAATAGCTGGCCTGTGCTGGCGATCTCGAACCTGGCAGAGGCGGCAGGTGAACTGGCCTACAGCGATGTGAAGGCCGATGACAAGCAGATCGAAAATACCAGCTGGGTTGGCGGACCGAGCATCGAGATCCTGAGCAAATACCTCGATCAGGCGGCCGGCGAATCCTATATCCCGTTCGAGCCCACCCTGGGCCAATACATCACCAAGGAGGAAGCCGACCAGCGCTACTCCAACCTGAAGAAGTGGTACGAGGAACACGGTCACTTCTGGGTCGGAACGGGACCTTATTACCTCGACAAGGTATACACGACCGAGAAGTCCCTCGTTCTGAAGAACTTTGCCGATTTTCCGGATACGGCCGACCGCTGGGCACAGTTTAGCGAACCCAGGCTGGCAACTGCCGCCGTGGATGGTCCGGGACAGGTCAAGGTTGGCAGCGAAGAGACCTTCGATGTGGCCGTGAACTTCAAGGACCAGCCTTATCCGCAGACCGATATCAAGGAAGTGAAATACATTCTGTACGATGCGACCGGTGCGATCGTCAAAACCGGGGATGCGGAGGCGGTAGCCGATGGCCAGTACCAGGTCACGCTCGGCTCGGACGTTACATCCCAGCTGCCGACAGGCTCAGCCCGGCTGGAAGCGATCGTCGTCCCGATCCCGGTGGCGGTCCCTGCCTTTAGCTCACTCGATTTTGTTGTTGTCCCTTAGGAAAGTATTTGGATTGAATTGGATGGAGGGGAGACCTGCTCCCCTCCATCCTTCCCTGAACTGCGAGGAATTATGGCTGTTGTGACAAACACGCCTTCGGAAAATGTGAAGGAAAGGAAAACGGCGGGCAGTAGCACCTTCCTGCGCGTCTCCCGCTACGTTGCCACGCGTATTCTCACACTGGGCGCAACGGTGATCGTGGGCATTTACCTGACCATCCTGATCGCGAACATGGGTGGATATGTCGACCGGATCATGAGGGGTGAGATCCGCGACCGCATTACACAATCCATGACATCCAATCCATCTATCCTGAAAATGGATCCGGCTGTACGACAGAAATTGATCCAGGATACGATCGCCCTGGAGGAGGAGCGCGTGGGACTGAACATTCCCATGGCGGTCCGGAATTTCCGCTACTTAAAGAATGCGCTGACCCTGCAGCTGGGCCGTGCCATCAACATGACCAGTGACAGCGGGTCAAAGCAGGTCCGCCTGATTCTGCTCGAGCGTCTGCCGGCCACACTCCTGCTGATGGGAACCTCGCAGCTCTTTTTGTTCTTTTCAAGCATTTTTATCGCACTCAATCTGTCCCGCCGCTATGGAAATTTTTGGGACAAGGTCATTGTCGCCCTGTCGCCCACCTCAGCCGTGCCGCCCTGGTTCTACGGCATTTTCCTGATCCTGATCTTTGCCGCCCTGCTGAAGGTTCTTCCGTTTGGCGGCATGGTGGATTCGCCGCCGCCTTCCAATCCCATCGATTATTCCTTGAGCCTGCTCAAGCATATGTTCCTGCCTTGCATTTCGCTGATCCTGAGCTCGTTCTTTCTGAGCATTTAT
>JBLNAU010000370.1:0-2607 GCA_050259515.1 Syntrophothermus sp. | reverse complement strand
TGGTGAACCGAATCAATGGGATCGCATCGCGCTAGGCTATAAAGGCAGTGCCTGGGCCAATATAACAATCAAGCGCCGCCAAACACACACTGCCAGTGCAGAGGAAACCGCCGCTGAAGCCGCTGTGGAAGCATGGCTGAAGATCAAGGCGTATGTGGACGAGTACAACAACGATAAGCAAAAGGCATTTGATAAACTGCTGCTCACCTTACGCGGGATGGAATCGGAGTCGAATGACTTTGAGCAATGGGCTCGATTGAAGATCGGTGTCCGCCTGCCGGTGGATGTTTCACCGGATGCCTGGTATGAGAAGCTGGATGAGATGGTTGGTGGTGCCGATGTGGAAAGAGTGGGGTTCGCTGTCCCGGCCTGGGTGTGTGAGAAAAACACGAAGCTGGTCCGATCCCTTTTGAGCGGGATCCGGTCCCAGGGCGGGGAGCCGCGCTTCGTCTATAAAACGGGAACTGCGGATCTAAACATCGTTGCGCCAGTCTGGAAATGCCCGGCTCTTGTCTATGGTCCCGGCGATTCGAGCCTTGACCATACACCGCATGAGCATCTGAACCTGGAGGATTATCGCCAGGCGGTGAAGGTATTAACACATGTATTATCAAGCCTGTCCCCATAACAGCCTGGGAAGGGATCAAACTCCCAACGTGTCTGCCAGCTGAAAGCCTTTATCCGTCACCTCAAATACCTCGCCCTTGCTGCCTGCATCCAGGATATAGCCGTTCGTGACCAGTTCCTCGATGGCTGCTTCCCACTTTGCGACGGTCCTGCGGGCCTGATCTGGAATTAAGTTTTTATCGTTCGTTCCAATTTCGGTTCCACCGGATGACTTAAGGCAAAAGATCATGCCACTTGGCTCCTGGCATGCCTCTTTCAACAAAATTTGCGCTTCCTTTGAAAGCTGCGGCGCAGAGGATTTAAGACCTTGGGCGGGATCATCAATTTCCTTTACAACTTCTTTTGTAAAGATTTCATCTTCATTGATCTTGAGCTGCAACTGCCTGAAGAACTTTTTTCTAAACTCACCCAGGTCATCATAGGTTTCATAAATGCCCCTGGTCTGGCAGGATTGTTTGAATCCTTTAAGTTTGGAATACTGCTCCTGGTCAATACTGTCAGGATGAACGGGTTTATTGGAAAAATACAGCATGGCTGGTTTGCCAAGTTTGATATGGGTCTCAATTTCCTCCACGGTACCGCTTGGATATTCACCTGTTTCGGTTCCAATGCGCGTCCAGAACACACCGACGAGCATATCGCACTTTTCAAGTATTCTCTTGTTGATGATTTCCTGCGGCCTGTGTCCCATCTCCGGGGAAAAGTCGGTCTCCCACCCTACCGGCAATAAAACGATACTTCTTGCTTCGGAATGAATAGTATTCCACTCATGCATGACATCCCTGAGGATCTCCCTTTCCTTTGCAACATCCCCTGGGGATGCGATCATGACCTTAAAAACTTTTGCATCATAAGACATTGAATTTCTCCAAAAGAAAGTTGCCAGTGTTTTCCAGTATACAACAGAAATGTAAGGAACCGAATCCAACAACTGCCTCTTGACTTATTTTCGATTAAGCCTATAATCGGGCGAAATACCTAAAACCAGATGAACGAAATTTTCTACCTCTCCCTTATTATTGTCGTCCTTCTTGCGGTCCTTATTATTAAGGATCTACTTGTGGTTAGGATGGCAACGGAGAAGGTGAAGAAATAAACACCTAGGTAAACGCAAAGAGCCGCCCTAACCACGGGCGGCTCTTTTTGTTATCTACCCTCACCCCTGACCCCTCCCCCAAAGGGCGAGGGGACAACAAGGAGCATCATGCGTTCGGATACTGTTAAAAAAGGTTATGAGAAAGCGCCACATCGTGCATTGCTGCGAGCGACGGGGGTCAGGGAAGAGGATTTTAACAAGCCGTTTGTTGCGATTGTCAATTCCTATGTGGACGTGGTTCCCGGGCATGTACATCTACAGGAGTTCGGCAGGCTGGTGAAGGAAGCTGTCCGGGCGGCGGGTGGGGTGCCGTTCGAGTTCAACACCATTGGCGTGGACGATGGGATCGCCATGGGTCATATGGGGATGAAATATTCTCTGCCGTCCCGTGAGCTGATCGCGGACTGTGTGGAGACCATGATCGAGGCCCACCGCTTCGATGCCATGGTCTGCATTCCCAACTGTGACAAGATCGTGCCCGGCATGCTGCTGGCTGCCATGCGTGTGAATATCCCGACCATCTTTGTCTCCGGTGGCGCCATGAAGGCAGGGATGACGCCGGAAGGCGAGACGATCGATTTGATTTCAGTATTCGAAGGTGTGGGGGCTTATTCAGCGGGAAAGATCGATGAACGACGTCTAACGACATTGGAAAAATTTGCCTGTCCCTCCTGCGGATCATGCTCCGGGATGTTCACCGCGAACTCGATGAACTGTCTGATGGAAGCGATCGGTCTCGCTTTGCCGTTCAATGGTTCCGCTTTAGCGAAGTCACCCGAGCGAGAAGCCTTAGCCCGTCAAGCCGCCTCTCAAATTTTGACTCTGCTGGAACGCGACATCAAACCGCGCGACATTGTCACACCGGAAGCGATCGACGATGCGTT
>JBLNAU010000369.1:0-3464 GCA_050259515.1 Syntrophothermus sp. | reverse complement strand
CATCGCCCAGATGGTTGATGATGATCAGCGCCGGGCCCTTCTTGGGAAAATTTTCCATGCCCTTTATAGTGGACTTCATGGTGAACAGGGCGATCAGCCATAACAAACCCTTGGCGATATGGCGGAAGATCCGTCGCGCAGGCGTGAGCCGAGGCAAACCAACCCAATCTGGTCGCCAGAATTCAGTTACAGGTTTAGGAAGGGAAGATGGCTGATTCTGCATAGACACCACGATATTCTTCGGGCAGGAGACCTGCGAGATGGCGCATGACCAGGTCGGCATTGTGTTGCCGTGCCTCACGCCTATCGGCGCCTTTGGCTGTGATCTGCGGCAGAAGGATGGGCCTGCCGATCCGGATTTCGAGCGGCGGTCTTTCACCGCGTCTGGCACGCTGCCAGAAATCCTCGGTCGTGCCCACCAACGCCACCGGCACCACCGGAACATTTATCCTTTCGACCAGATAGGCCACACCTAGCTTGGCCCGTTGCATGCCCGGGACATGCGAGCGTGATCCTTCGGGTGCGATGAGCAGGGGATATCCGGCTTCAAGAATCCTGATCATGCGGTTAAGCAGCGGCCGGTCATAATCGCCGCGATGGACGGGGATCACTCCATACGCCCTCAGGAGCTGTCCCTGGAATGGCTTGTCGAATACATCGATCGCACCGATGACCTCCAGAGGTCCGGGCCAGAAGGCACCGGCCAGCGGGGGGTCGAAAATGGACACATGATTCATGGCGACGATGCACGGCCTGCCATGCGGGATATTCCCCCGGCCGGTCATTGTCACACGACCCAGGATGCGAAAGAGGGAGCGAAAGATTGTTTTTAGAATCGGGCGGCTGATTTTATAGCGCAGAGGGACTCGATACACCTCGCTCATTGGCAGAAAGATAACACCCTTTCGAAGACTTCCTCCGCATTCAGCTTGTCGGAGTCCAGCACAATGGCATCCTCCGCCGGCTTTAACGGGGCCACGTCGCGGGTCGAGTCGAAGCGATCGCGCTCGATCACCTTGGCGAGGATCTCTTTGTACTCGGCATTCTCGCCGCGGGAAAGGATCTCGTCATAGCGCCTGCGGGCACGCTCCTCGGCGGTCGCGATCAGATAGATCTTGAGGTCGGCTTCCGGCAACACCACAGTCCCAATATCGCGGCCGACCATGACCACCCTGCCGCGCAGACCGATTCGTCTCTGCTGCTGGCTCAACGCGGCACGCACACCGCGATACGCAGATACCACGGACACATTTCTTTCCACTTCCGGCAGACGGGTTTCCCAGGTAATGTCACGACCGTCCACGATCACGTCGCTGGTGCGCCCGTCGGGCACGGATGCAGGCGCAACTTCGATGGGAGTCTGCTCGGCCAGGGCTGTGACCGCGGCTTCATCATATACGTCCACGCCTCGATCCAGCACGAGCCAGGTCACAGCACGGTACATCACACCGGTGTCGAAGAACAGATAGCCGAGAGCCTGGGCGAGCTTCAGCCCGAGCGTGGATTTGCCCGAGGCAGCGGGCCCGTCAATGGCGATAATGGATGGAAGGCTGCTCATTTGCTCCGGTATGGATATTCCTAAGGGTTTAAGTGATTCGGTCATGTTGGATCAGGGGACTCCTGTTGTAATGTTTGTTACTGCGAGGTTGTCTGGCGTGCATCGGGAAAGAGATCGTTTCGAGCCCACAGGATGATGATCTCATCCTGGCGCGGCAGTTGACGGTTCACCAGCCAGCGCCACCATTCGGGTTTTTGCAGCGAGGCGTAGTCGACCGTTTGGCGCCAGGTGAAATCCTGCCCCCGGTAGGCGGAGGGGAGGTTTAGATCGTTCATGGGCGGGGTGATGATGAGCGGCGGTGTGGATTGGGGATCCAGCGACGCGACCTGCTGCACGCCGTGATCGCGCAGGAGCCATACCAGGGCCGGGGAGTCGATCCCCAGGATGGTCACCGGCTGGGACAGGTCGTTGCCGACACTTGTTTCCGAGACCTCGTCCACACTCTGGAGGAGCAGGCTCGCCTGGGCAGGCCGGGAATCCACCGTCCACAGCTCCACTCCATTGGGGCTGCGCACACCGCTTCCGCCCCAGGCTGCGCCGAGACTGTACACCGTCAGGAAGATCAGGAAGGCCCATGTCGTCCCCAGCCAGGCGATCCGCGAGGACCAGCCAAGCGCAATGAACAGAATACAAAGTACGAGGATGCCCAGCGCTCCAAACAGGATCACGTAGCGCGGGTTCTGAATGCTGCCGATTGCCGGAATGGAGGTCACCAGCTGGTTGAAGGGATCCAGCCCAATGGCCGCGATATCAAACCAGATATAGGCCAGAAGGATCAAAAGGGCAGTTGCCACGACGCCCACTTCCACGCGCTCCGTGGGGAAGACCCTCAAGCCGCGCGAAATCTCGAGCGCGGCCAGTGCCTGCAGGGGAACGATCACCCAGGCCAGCTCGCCCACCTGGGGGTAAAAAATGGCCAGGAGCAGGGAGACGCCCATCCAGATGCTCAGCCGGATGATGCGGCGGCTGCCCGTGCGGAAGCCGCGAATCATGGAAAAGATCGCGAAGAAGAGCGCCAATGGCTCATATACAAATAAAGTGAACAACGTGCGGCCCGGGGTCATGGCCGTGGTACTCACCCAGCCCGTGAGGTAGGCAGGCAGTGACGAGACCCAGGCGCTCAAGCCATTGGGCACCAGGAAGAAAAGCGTCCCAGCCAGGATGAGTGTGACGACGAGCGCAAGAAGCAGCGGCCGGGTTTGATATCCAACCGATGCCACCTGTGGACGAACCGTTTCACTCTCGGGGACTTCAGACTCCGAGACCTGCGGCTCCTCCTCTTCAGGTTTTCTCCCGTAAGGACTTCTTTCCAGGCCGCGAACGAAGAGCCACGCAAGACCGAAGCCGATCAGTCCCATCCAGATGGATGTGCCGGAGAGCAGGGCCAGGCCGGTAAAGATGCCAGCCAGGACAAAGCGGTTGTTGATCCACATGCCCCAGGCAAAGAGTACAAAAGCCACAGCCAGAACAACTCCACCGGCCAGGCGGGACAATGCAACCAGCCCCGGATCAATGGCAAGGAGAAAGGCCAGGATCAATGCCGGGCGCGGCTTGAGCCTGGTACGGAAGAGGAAGGGAGCAAAGACCATCGCACTGCCCACAAGGGCGGGGATCAAGCGCGCCATGAAGTTTGTGCTTTCGATGATCCGGAAGAGGACGCTGGTCAGCAGGATATAAGCGGGCTGAGGCCCGAGCAGCGGTCGCGCTCCATCTGCGATGTGAAGAGCCTGCAAGGCCAGGGTCGCTTCCGAGTCGGTGAGCGGCGCTGCACCGAGCTGAAGCAGACGAAGACCGAGGCCGATGAGGAAGGGCTTGCCGTACAGCCAGCCTTCATATCTGAGTCGTGGAGTGTTCATAAAGTTATTTTACTCTTGAATCAATGAAGAGTTGCTTCCGGGCTTGTCTC
>JBLNAU010000368.1:0-4549 GCA_050259515.1 Syntrophothermus sp. | reverse complement strand
ACGGATGCAAGGTTGATCCTGTCTTCCAGCCACCGGTCCCGCATCACCAGATAGGAGGAGGACAGGCCGGCCAGCAGGACCATACCCAGGGCCACGGCCTTCCACCAGAGGATCTGCACTGTTTGAGCGGCCGCAGGGCTGCCGGCCTGGAGATCGCTGAGCGTGCGCTCCAGTTCATCGACCCTTTGCCGCAGGGAACGATTCTCTTTTTCAAGTGATATTGCATCGGTGGAGGCTTCGTTGGACATGGGTGCTTCGTCTTTCGTGAACGGTTGTTATTTCAGACCCAGCTCACTCCTTGAAATCACGAGCCGCTGAATCTCGCTGGTTCCCTCATAAATCTCGGTGATCTTGGCGTCGCGGAAGTAACGTTCCACGGGCAGCTCCCTGCTATAGCCCATTCCACCATGGATTTGGACCGCCTGGTGTGTCACAAACATTGCAGTTTCGGAGGCAAACAGCTTGGCCATGGAGGCCTCCAGGGAATAGCGGCTGCCGTCCTTTTTGGATCTCTCTTTGGCCATGGCCGCGTTATAGATCAGCAGGCGGGAGGCTTCGATGCGGGTCTTCATATCGGCGATCTTAAAGCCTGTCCCCTGGAAGGCGCCGATCGGCTGGCCGAACGCTTCCCGCTCGACCGCGTACCGGCGCGCCGCTTCGTAGGCTGCTTCCGCGATCCCGAGCGCCTGGGTGGCGATCCCGATCCGGCCCGCGTCCAGGACGGTCATGGCGATCTTGAAACCCTCCCCTTCCTTCCCGAGTCTATTCTCTGCGGGAATTCTGCAGTTCTCGAAGATCAGCTCGCTCGTCGCCGAGGCACGGATTCCCAGCTTGGGCTCCTTCTTGCCGCGCGTCAGTCCGGGGGTGTTGCCCGGCACCAGGAAGGCACTCACGCCCTTCTGCTTTTTTTCCGGATCCGTCACCATGAACACGACAAAATAATCGGCCACGGGACCGCTCGTCACCCAGGATTTGCGGCCGTTCAACACATACTCGTCACCATCCCGGGTGGCGCGGCTGCGCATCGTCCCGGCATCTGACCCGCTTTGAGGCTCGGTCAGCGAGTATGCTCCCACCGCCTGCCCGGTGGCGATCGGCGTGACGAACTTCCGCTTCTGTTCTTCGGTCCCAAACTTCATGATGCCATGGCAGTAGAGCGAATTATTGACCGACATGATGACCCCGTGCGAGGCGTCTGCCTTGCAGATCTCCTCGAGCGCCAGGACGTAGGCGAGGGTGTCCATGCCGGCGCCGCCGTATTCCTCGGGAATCTCGATGCCCATGAAACCCATCTCACCCATCTTCTTGATGGTCGCTTGAGGGAACTCACCGCTCTCATCGAACTCAGCCGCAATGGGAAGGATCTCATTGCGGGCAAAATCCCGCGCCGCATCACGGATCATCTTGTGCTCTTCACCCAGGGTAAACATGGCAAGATCAGACATACAGCCTCCAATAAGGGATCATCTCGAAATTATACGTTATATTTCTCTTTGATAAAATGAGCTTACGTTACGAAGGCAACCATTTCCATGAACCCCCAACCAACCCGTGAAGAACGTACCTGGGCCGTGGTCTCGCATCTCTCCGCGCTGGCCCTGGGCATGGGCATCCTTCTCCCGATCGTTGGCTGGTCGGAGCAGAGACAGAAATCGAGGTATGCATCCTTTCACTGTCTACAGGCCCTGGGGTACCAATCGCTGGGATACACGGTCTGGCTGCTATCCTATCTTGTCCTGCTGATCTTTCTGCTCATTATTTATCTCCTTGCAGCCGACAATATCCAGAAAAGCAGTCCTTTATTTTCCGCCTGGGTCGTGCTCTTCCTGGCGGGCATGTTCGGCCTGCTGGGTGTGTATCTGGTCCTGCCTGTGATCGGCGCGATCGCCTGCGCCTTGGGGAAGGATTTTCATTATCCGATCCTGGGAAGGCGGCTGGCTCGCTATTTGGGATATGGATCCTCAAGCCAAACCGGCGAGCCATCTTCCCTCAATGAAGAGCATGCGGATCGTTGGGTGGCAGCCATGGGACATTTCAGCGTCATCATCGTCTTTTGGGGACTGCTTGCCCCGGCCGCCACCTGGGTGCTGCAGGGCAAGCGGACTCCGTTCCTAAAGTTGCAGGCCATTCAGACCACGCTCTACCAGGTCCTGGTAAATCTTTTTTACCTGGGCGCCATGCTGCTTTCCTTGTTTGGCACGGTCCCGCTGCTGGCGCTGAACGGCCCAAGCGCCAGATCCTCCACATCCATGGCGGGACTTTTCGTTTTTCTCGCCACCATGCTGGTCGCCCTGCTCTTCCTGATGGTGGTTCCGCTGTTCCATCTCCTCGGACAGTGGGCTGGATACCGCCTGCTCAAGGGAGACAATTATCGCTATCCGCTTCTTGGAAAGGTTGTGCAGAAACAACTGGCAAGTCTGGAATCCAGGAGCCAGCTCCTGGACTCCATAAAGGAGTTATCATGAAAATCTTGATCGCAGTAGACATGGAAGGCATTACCGGCGTCACCACCTGGGACCAGGTTGATCCCAGGCATGTCGAGTACGCCCGTTTCCGCAAGCTGATGACGGAGGATGTCAATGCCGCCATCCGCGGGGCTTTTGATGCCGGTGCGCAGGAAGTCATCGTGGCGGATGGTCACTCCCTGGGATCGAACATCCTGATCGAGGAGCTGGACCGGCGCGCCCGGCTGAACAGCGGATCGCCTTCCCCGTTCTCGATGATGCAGGGGATCGACGAGAGTGTGGACGCCGTTTTCTTTATCGGCTACCACGCCCGCAACGGATCTGAGAGCGCCATCCTTGACCATACCTGGTCCTCCCGCACGGTGGCCAATGTGTGGCTGAACGATATCCTGACCGGGGAGTATGGGTTGAACGCCGCAGTTGCCGGTCACTTTGGTGTGCCGGTCATCATGGCTTCCGGCGACCAGACCGCCTGCAGGCAGATGAGCGAGCTGCTGGGGGATATCGAGACGGCAGTCGTCAAACACGCCAGCGGACGTTTTGCCGCCGAATGCCTGCCTCCCCAGGTGACCCAGGAAATGATCCACGCGACCGCCTCCCGCGCCGTGGAGCGCCTGGCCGGGGACGATGTGCCCGACCCGTTCGTCCTGGATAGCCCCATACGCGTCTCGGTCGAATTCTTCAGCTCAGATATGGCCGACCGGGCTTCCCTCATCCCCTTTACAGAACGGGAGGGCACCTGTGTCTCCTTTACTGCCCAGGATATGACCATGGCCTACACAGCCTTCCGTTCCATGGTGACGCTGGGGATGGGATGATGTGACCCCAATCCTCGCTCGGCGAAGATCTTTGCGAAGCACCCTGATGAGGGCCGACCGAGCCGAAAGATTGAGCGGAAGGCTCACAGATTGCATGCAGACCTCCGGTCGATTTGCTTATCAAGGTCACCTCCTTCGCTTTTCTTCAGCGTGCTACGCTACTGACCCTTGACAAGCGAAGCTGGCAGCACGCCCCTGTTTTGCCACATCCCATCGCATTGTAAAAGCGCGACACTTTTTTTACGCCAAATGTGTGCATAGTAAAATGGATGCCTATGTCCGCTGGCAACTCTTCCGTTCAAAGCGTCAAGCTTACGGGGTTCAGGTTGAGGGCCGCGCGCGCCGTGTGGATCGGCCTGGCGATCTTCACGATCTTCCTGTTCATTGCGGGTCTCAAGCCCTCGTTCGAGACCGGTTTGCGCCTGCTGCCTCAATCGCAGGACGCGCTCAGGGCGGCTGGTCTTTCCCTAACATTCCCCGCCTACGTGTTGGTCATCATGGACAGCCTCACCGTCCTCTTTTTCGGGATCATTGCGCTCATCCTCGTCTGGCGGCGCGGGGACGAGCTGGCGACCCTGGTGGTGGCCTCCATGCTGCTGTTCACCGGTGCGTTGTACACGGGTCCCACCGCCAACGCAAACCTGCCACCCCTGGCGCTTGCCATCCTGCCGGGCATGGCAGAGAGCATGCAGGTATGGTTTGTCTATCTCTTCCCGGATGGAAAACCGCTCCCGCGCTGGATCTGGTGGATTCTGATCCCGCTCCCGATCTGGCGCATCGGAATCTGGTTCGTGAACTACATCCCGAACTACAAAGCGGAGTTCCACACGGCGGAGAATTACGGTCACACCGCACAGCAGGCATGGGATATCGGGCTTTTCCTCCTGCTCCTTGCAGGCGGGATCGCGGCGCAGGTGTATCGCTATCGCAAACTTTCCACGCCCGTGCAAAGACAACAGACCAAATGGGTGGTGTTCGGCATGATCATCACGGTCTTGTTCGTTGGCACGTACGTGGTGGTGTTCAATGTGCTGGGCTATGGAAAGGACCCCTCACTGGTTGTTTCGCTCGTCGCGCGCGTCCTGAGGCAGGTCTCCCTGATGATCGTGCCTGCGACGATGGCGATCGCGGTGCTGCGGTATCGTCTGTGGGACATTGACTTTGCGATCAACCGATCGCTCGTCTACGGCTCATTAACGACCATCTTGCTGACCCTGTTTGCCCTGAGCCTGCGCGCCATTACGGCGCTTGCAGAAGATTTCAGCG
>JBLNAU010000367.1:0-6493 GCA_050259515.1 Syntrophothermus sp. | reverse complement strand
CAAATCCCAGGACCGGTCCCGTTGCCCACTGCGAGGCGATATCCGGCCCGCTCTTGGCTGTGACCGCCGATTGGAAGGCGCTGATCAGCGTGTCCGTGGATTGTGGGACAACATTGACTGTGACATTGGGCTTGACCTTTTTATAGGCATCCACCGTTTCCGCCATCCAGGCGTCTGCGCCGGGTGCATCCGACTCGGCCCAGTACCAGAAGGTTAGATCAACTTTTTCGTTACTGCTCCCACCCGCGGCAGGCGTTGCCGCCTTGGGCCCACAGGCAGCCAGCAGGGTGACCAGGATCAGCGCAATACTCAACAAATGAAATCTCTTCGTAACCATACTCATCCTCCAGATCGATTATCAGAAAGTGATATTCAGGAACACCGGTTCTTTCCATCAAATATTACGTTGCACCTCCTTCCAAATATTGATTCAGCCGGCGAGAATGACCTTCACATTTTTCGCTTTCAGGCTTTCCAGTATTTCCTCAGGCAGGTCTCCATCGCTGACCAGAATATGGATCCTCTCCAGTGCAAGTACAAAAGCGGGCGCGACCTTTCCAAACTTGGTATGGTCCGCCAATACGATCACCTGGGTTGCAGAATTTGCCAAAGCACGATCAGTCCCCACTTCGACGATCTGGCTGTGCGTGACTCCGTGATGAATATTGATCGCCTGCACTCCATAAAACAGTTTATCGGCCCGGAATTGATGAACACCCCACTCGGTCAAATGACCGTGCATGGTCTGCTCGCCCGGGCGCACGGCGCCGCCCAGGACGATAAGATCGATCCCGGGCACATCCACCAGGAGATTGGCAATTCGAAGCGTATTTGTAATCACAGTGAGCCGGCGCTGGCGTGGAAGCAATCTGGCCAGTTCCAAGGTGGTTGTGCCCCCCGCTATGAAGATCGTTTCCCCATTTTGAATTAAGTCCAAGGCAGTCCGTGCAATCCTCTGTTTCGCATTGGGGTTGATCATCGTTCGAAACATAAATGGCATTTCGTCGAAGGAATTTGCCAGGGCGACCTGCCCAACATTGACCTTGATCAATCCATCATCAACAAGCTGATGCAATTCCCGGCGCAAGGTTGACTGGCTTAGACCTGAAACCTGGGCCAGGTTCCGGATCGAGATCGGCTGCTTTTCCTGTAGCAACCGGATCAATCCAGCCTTACGATCCGCTCTTTTGCTGGTCACCGAGCGATTTTTGGTCTGCATCGATAACAGTATAATTCAAATCGATTGAATTTCCAAATAAAGTAAAAAAAAGAGGCTGTATTTCCAAAATACCTGAAAATATATCCATAATCGGCCAATTTGCATACCACCCGGAAGAGCGGGTTATGTAGTTGTTCCGCCTGCTGTGAGTGGAAAGAACCCCACAAAGAACCGTTACAAGTAGTGATCTTGCAGGGTTCAGCCCGGCAAGTCATCATAGATAACGCGAAAAATTAAAATTCATCTGGCCTGCTGAAGCTCGTTGGACTTCTTTTTTGGAATTGCAGTTAGCAACTTGACACCCATAGGAAACATCATATAATCTGGATACATTCAATCTTGTTTGCGCCGAATAAAGCATGTTCAGGAACGCCAGGGAGGAAACCGTATCTAGCGTTCCTGAATGGCATCACGTTCATGAAGATTCGCAAACCTAATGGGGGTTATCTCTTTCAAGAGCGATAATATGACCTTGGAAGCTTGAGGTCACAAATTGGTGAAATACCGGCTTGCCTGCCTGGCCGGTTCTGAAGACGACATCCATTCATTGCTGCTCCAATGTAGCTTCAACACGTTTAAAACGGCTTTATCAGTATACCTATGTTGAAGGTTCGAAGGTCTTTTGCAAATGACACCTCAAGTTGGCTTCCATACAAAACAGGAAATTCTCTCACAACCAGAGGTTTGGGAAAAAAGTCTCCAGCGACTTCAAAGCCTGGATCCACTCCAATATCCAGATATGGCAGCCTATGACCAGGTCATCTTCACCGGTTGCGGCTCAACCTATTATCTTTCGCGCTGGGCAGCGCGTGCCTGTGAAAAGGAAACAGGTGTAACCTCGCGGGCAGTTCCCGCGTCTGATTTACTTCTCTTTCCGGATCAATGGATTCATAAAGCTCGAAAGACATTACTGGTCGCTGTATCCCGGTCCGCGGAAACCACAGAAACCATCCTTGCCTTGAAGGCTTTTCGTTCCAACGGCTACGGCGACACGGTCGTGGTCACCTGCTACCCGGAACGCGAGCTTGCCAGGCTGTCTCCTCACGTGATCGATGTTCCGGATGCGCAGGAGGAAAGTGTGGCGCAGACCCGTTCCTTTTCCAACATGCTCCTGGGAGTCAGCTGGTTGATTGCAAAGCGCGTGCCGGAGGGTCTCCCCTCCAGGTATGCCCAGGCTGGCAGAGCCATTATCGATCAGTATCGATTTGTTGCCGAGCGGCTGGGACGAGACCTATCCATCACGAAATTTTTCTTCCTGGGCAGCGGGGAGCTCTATGGCCTGGCGAATGAGGCCATGCTGAAGATGAAGGAAATGTCGCTATCATATTCCGAATGTTTCCACACCCTGGAATTCCGCCATGGTCCCATGTCGATGATCGATTCCGAGAGTCTGATCGTCGATTTGATCAACCATGCCTCTCATGAGTACGAGTATGCTTTGCTGCGGGATATGAAATCAAAGGGCGCGCGTACGCTCGGGATCCTGGATCAACGTCACCCGGGAGGGGAAATTGCGCTGGATGACCAGGTCTTACTCCAAAGCGGAGTTCCGGATCTCTGGAGGGCACCGCTCTACCTACCGATCCTGCAACTGATCGCCTATGAGCGGTCCATGATCAAAGGGCTGAATCCAGATCGTCCGACAAATCTAACAACTGTGGTGGTACTAAATGGCTGAATCAGATTCCTTCGAAACATTTCGCTTATCCTCACTGATTACCCGGGATACCGCCCGGGCCAAGGTGAAAGTGAAAGACTGGGAAGAGGCCACGGAGACGGTAGGCCAGCTGCTGGTGGCAGCCGGGAAGATCACACCTGATTACATTACCGCCATGAAACGCGTGTTGAAGGAGATGGGACCGTATGCGGTGATTGCCCCAGGGATTGTCCTGCTTCACTCACGCCCCGAGGATGGTGTGATGCAAGCCTGTCTCGGTTTGATCACTCTTATCGATCCGGTTCCCTTCGGACATTCCGAGAATGATCCTGTCGATCTGGTCTTTGCGCTCGGCGCAGTCGACAAACAGGCTCATATTTCCGCTCTCCAGCAATTGGCGGAAATGCTTGGCGATCCGGTCAAATTGCAGCAGATTCGCTCCGCTGAGGACGACGAGGTGTTGCTTAAAATTCTTCACGGTGAAGAATAAGTCGAAAAGTGTAAGAGGAGAAAATTATGCGTATCGCGACCTTGTGCGGGATGGGCTTTGGTACCAGCATGATGCTGAAGCTGTTCATTGACGACATGCTCAAAGCGGAGGGGTTGAAGGCCGAGGTGGTCCCCTGGGATCTTAGCACCTTCAAAGGCCAGAAGGCAGACCTGATCGTTGCCCCCAAGGATATGGAATCGCACCTGCGTTCTGCAACGGCAAGGGTGATCTTGATCAATAATCTGGTTGACAAGACTGAAATCAAGTCAAAGGTGATACCAGCAGTTCGCGAGCTCCAGCAGGCTGGACAGTAATGAAAGTGAGCATTTGAACAAAGGAGGTAACCGGGCAAATACTTTCCCTGCATTCATGTCGGCCTTCATATTTTTCTGTTCCACTAGTACAGGAGACACAACATGCAAATCTTAAACTTCATTGTCCAGCTGGTTCAGATCCCGGCCATCATTTTGGGGTTGATCGCGATGGTTGGCTTGATCTTGCAGGGAAGGTCATTTGGAGAAGTCCTCACCGGCACGATTAAAACAGTTCTTGGATTGCTTATTTTGGGTATAGGTATTGGTGCTTTGATTGCAGCATTGATACCCATCCAGAATATGTTCCAGGCGGGTTTCTCCGGAACGGGGCTGCAAACCTTTGTAACATTTGACGAAGGCGTGGTTGGCGCTGTCCAGTCTGCCAATAAGGACAATATCGGGGCGGCCATCGCCTTCACGCTGCTCTTTGGTTATATCATTCATATCCTCCTGGCACGGTTTACACCTTTTAAATATCTGTATCTGACGGGGCACATGATCTGGGTCCATGCCGGGGCTTTTGCCATCCTGTTCCACTCTTTTGGCTTGTCGCTCTTCTGGACGGTCCTGCTTGCTTCCATCGTTGATGGACTGTACATGACGCTGATGCCTGCGCTGGCACAGCCCGTCATGCGTTTGATCACTGGCAGCGATGAGATCGCTTTTGGTCATGGCCAGACCCTGTTGAATATGCTCGGCGCCTGGGTGGGGAGACTGATCGGAAACCGGGAGGATTCCGCCGAAAATATCACCATGTCTGAGCGGTTGAATTTTTTCCGGGACGTGGCGATCTCGATCTCCCTGATCATGCTCGTGGTGGCCATCCTCGCCGCCATCGTGGCAGTCGTACAGCTTGGAATTCCGGGCTTTGAGAAGGATATCAGTGGCGGCCAGAACTGGCTGGTGTTTACCATTCTTCAAGCTCTTGGTTTCACCGCCGGTGTGCTTGTCCTGCTGCAGGGTGTCCGCATGCTGATTGCTGAGATCGTTCCGGCCTTCAAAGGCATCGGCGAACGGGCTATTCCAGGTGCCAAACCGGCGCTGGATGTGCCGGTCATTTATCCATTTGCTCCAAACTCGTTGATCATTGGTCTGATCTCCGGGACGATTGGGCAGGTGGTGGCCATGATCATCCTGGCTTTGATCGGATGGCCGGTTCCTCTTCCCAGCATGATCGCCGCGTTCTTTGCCAGCGGTGCAGGCGCGATCTTCGGCAATGCAACGGGAGGCCGCCGCGGCGCCTGGGCCGGTGGTTTCCTGTGGTGTTTCGTCGGCTGGTTCCTGATCAGCTTTGCCTACAAGTATCAGGTCTTCGGCGACCTGACCGCCATGGGCGCGACGGCACTCGGGTTTACCGTTCCGGATGCGATTATTCCGGCGATTTTCATCTGGCTGATTGCCAAGCTGTTTGGCGTCTAAAAAACAGGGAGAGACTGCCTGATCATGTGTGGTCTCTCCTTCCCTGTTGTATGCGAACCCTTCTGACTGGCGGCACAATCCTCACCCCCGATGAGGTTTTACCGAATCACAGCCTGATCATCGACGGTGAAAGAATCGTGGATGTTCGAACCGATATGTCTCGTCTGCCGGACGATCGGGTAATCGATGTGACCGGTCTCTATGTTGCGCCCGGGTTTATGGACATCCACGTTCACGGCGCAGTGGGCGTTGACACCATGGATGCCACGACGGAGGCGATCCACCGGATGGGAGAGGAGTTCGCCCGGCACGGGGTGACCAGCTTTCTTCCCACCACGGTCGCGGCATCCTCCAGTGATATCCTGCAGGCGATTCAATCGGTAGCCAGCACTCCCCCATCCACGACCGGGGCCCGGCATGTTGGCATTCATCTGGAAGGACCTTATGTCAACCATGAATATCGAGGCGCCCAGCCCACCCAGCATATTCGTGCTGCAGAAGAGGCTGAATACAAAGTCTGGCTCGATAGCGGACAGGTTCGTTTGATCACTGCGGCCCCCGAAGTGGATGGCGTTCTGGATCTCATCCGCGCCGGACAACAGTCGGGCGTGGAATTTGCCGCAGGACATACGAACGCGACGTACGAACAAGTGCTTTCCGCCGCGGACCTCGGGCTTCGTCAGGCGACCCATACCTTCAACGGAATGCCTGGCCTGAATCACCGCACTCCCGGGCCGGTGGGAGCTGTCTTAAGCGACGATCGCATCTGGGCCCAGGTGATCGTAGATGGCGTCCATGTGCATCCGGCCGTTGTCAAGCTGCTGATCAAAGCCAAGGGGATGGATCGTACGATCCTGGTTACCGATGCGATGCGAGCGACCGGCATGCCGGACGGCGACTATGCCCTTGGAGATCAGATGGTCCATGTCAAGGACGGCGTGGCGCGGACGGACCGCGGTGGGCTGGCAGGCAGCACGCTGGCCATGGATCAGGCGTTACGCAATGTGATGGAATTTACCGGGCTGGCGCTGGTTGAAGCTCTCCCGATGCTGACCCGGGTGCCTGCAGCTTCCATCGGATTGGAACATCAGAAGGGCCAGCTCGCGGGAGGTTTCGATGCTGACATCGTTGTACTTGACTCTTCTCATCAGGTTCGAATGACAATTGTGGCGGGAACGATTGTATATCGGGATCTTTAAACTTTAACGGTTGACTTTTCGGAGGAAAAAGTGGCAACACTTGCGAAACAATATTTGAATACAGTGATCGGACTGTTAAATCGGCTTCAGGAGGAGGAAATGGGTTCCATCGAGCAGGCTGCCAAAATGATCGCGGATGCGATCGAAAATGGGCACACCCTGTTTGCCTTTGGCTGTACTCACTCCTCCCTGCCG
>JBLNAU010000366.1:0-4317 GCA_050259515.1 Syntrophothermus sp. | reverse complement strand
CAAGTAGGGAGAAATGAGAAAGGTTTCATTTTATGGATTCGATGCTCAAACTTTAAGGCTGGTAAAAGAAAATAAATGGATCACCTATGATGAAAAGAAGTGTTATTTTGGGAACGTTATTAGGCACAATCTTTGGTGCCTTGATCGGGGCCGGGTTTGGCGCAATCACAGGGAGCTTGAATGGCATTCTGATCGGTCTGGTCATCGGTCTCGTGCTCGGTGCGGTCACCGGTGGTCTGACCGCCGCGCTGACCGTGAAAACGGCTGGAACGACAGGCGGTGTTAGTGTGGGCGCATATACAGGGATGGGATTCGGCATGGTCTTTGGCATGATCCTCGGAGTGATGATCCCCACCTCCCTACGGATGAGCGCCAATACCGAAGGCATGCCCGTCCTGGATGCGCTGATGATGGGCCGGTTTGAGACCGCAATCCTTACCAGCTTCCTGCTTTCGGTCCTTGCCACCATCGTCGGCGCCTGGACCGGTGGGAAAAACCTGATTCCACGCGATTTACAAAAATAGATCGGGAATTTCAAAGCTTCCGGGCATTCCCGGAAGTTTTTATTTCTATGCACCTATCCTTAAATGGGTATTTGAATATCAATCTGCTATTCGATATTAAAGTCGTTTTTGGGAGACAGGCGGTAGAATCAACGGAGACACGATCCGTTTACCAGTAGCTTGTTTGCTTTTGGAAGATCCAGGACGAAAAATGGCTAACCGTGACAGGATAGACCAATATGATCTCATTGAAATCATCCGGGTTCCGGAGGAATACGCGGGTGTCATGGAGGTTGGTGATACCGGGGTGGTTCTCGAGAAATACGATAATGAAAACTTTGAAATAGAATGCATTCTGCCCGGCGGTTCCTCCAAGTGGCTCGAGCCGCTGAACATCCGGTACATCAGGCTGAAGAGCAAGGATCCCTATCATCGGTGGATCAAGAAGTCGCTTACAGGACCCTCCCTGATGCGGAGGAGTGTTATCCTGGGTGGTGTGGTCGGCGCCTCGGTCGGTGCACTGACAGGCGGCGGGCTGGGGGCGATCACCCGGAGTCTCAATGGGCTGCTCATCGGGCTGGTGATCGGCCTCCTGGTGGGAGGCATGACCGGTGCCCTGACCGCCGCGCTGACCGTCAAAACTGGCGGAACAACAGGCGGGGTGGGAGTCGGGTATTATACGGGCATGCTGTTTGGCGGAGCGTTCGGCCTGCTGCTCGGCGCGCTGGTCCCCACCTCCCTGCGGATACAGGCGCATACCGAAGGCCTGCCGGTGCTGGATGCACTCGCCATGGGCCGCTTTGAAACGGCGATCATGACCGGTTTTTTCCTATCCATCCTGGCGACCATTGTAGGTGTATGGATCGGTGGAAAGAATTACGTTCCCAGAAATTTGAGAGAGGAGTAAACGATGAGCAAAAAACAAACCTTTACCGCCGTGATCCAGAATGCCGGCGGAGGCGGTGCGTTCGTGGAAGTCCCATTCGACGTCGAGCAGGTCCTCGGCTCGAAAAAACCCCGGGTCCGGGCGACGATCGACGGCGTCCCCTATCGCGGCTTGTTGACGCGGATGGGCGGCGAGCATCACATGCTGATCGTTCTTAAAGGAATTCGGGAACAGATCGGGAAAACCTTCGGAGATGAGATCACCATTACCGTGGAACCGGATACCGAGCCACGGGTGCTCGAGGTTCCCGAGGATCTGATGAAGGAGCTCGAGAAGGACGGGGAAGCCAGGGCTTTCTTCGACCGGCTTTCCTACACTCATCGCAAGGAATACGTCACCTGGATCAACGAGGCCAAGAAGGAGGAGACCCGCCAGAACCGGATCCTCAAAACGATCGAACTGCTGAAAAAGGGGAAAAGAGGGGTTTAAGGTTTGAAACCTTACGCCTTCAAACTTTAAACACAATCTGGAGGATATGTGAAAAAACGCGGGCAGGGCCCATTGACTCAACAATTGAAATATGTGAACCGGGCAAACCGAAAACCCCAATCCGATGAACCGGTACAGACCTGGCTGCAGCTGGCGCGGGGCAACAAAACGGAACTGCCTTCCAGGTTTCAGCATGAGGATGTCCGCGCCTCAGATAACATGCTGGAGTACCTGATCAACAGGTATTCCGGGCCGGGACAGATTGTCTTCGACCCGTTTGCAGGGTTCGGGACCATCCTGCTGGTTGCCGAAGAGCTGGGCAGGATTGGATATGGCATCGAATACAGCAAGCCAAAAGCGGATTACATCCGCGGGCTGCTCTCCCAGCCGGAGCATCTGATCCATGGAGATTCGCGCAATCTCAAAGAGCTGGATCTTCCCCCGATCGATCTATGCCTGACGTCCCCTCCGTATACGAACGAGAGTGACACGGAAAATCCGTTCGTCGATTACCGCCAAAAGGGATACGACTATCAATCTTATCTGCAGCAGATGGGAGACATTTTTTCCCAGGTTGCTGAAAAGATGAATCCGGCCGGTCACGTAGTGATCGAAGCCTCCAATTTGAAAAAGGAAGGTGAAGTCACCACCCTGGCCTGGGATATTGCCCGCCAGGTCTCAAAATACTTTCACTTCGAGGGGGAGACCATCGTTTGCTGGGATCGATACGGGTATGGCTATAATCACAGCTACTGTCTGGTCTTTTCCAAAGCCTGAGGAGGATTTATGCAACTTAAGGAATATCTCCAGGAACTTTATGACTACAACTACTGGGCCAACAAACGTTATCTGTCCGTCGCAGAGAGCCTGACGGAGGAACAGCTCTTCCGCAAACAGGGCCATAGTTGGGAGAGCGTCCACGCGCTGCTGGTTCACATGATGAGCTCGGAACGCATGTGGCCCCAGCGCTGGCGCGGCGAAAAGGCAGGCATCCTCAACCCCGCGGATTTCGCGACGATCCCCTCGGTGCGCGAATACTGGGTGGACGTCGAACGGAATATGCGAACCTTTGTTGACGAACAAACGGAAGCTTCGCTCCAGCGGGACGTGACCTACACCAACCCCAGGGGCGATACCTACACCCTGCCGCTGTGGCAGATGATGGTCCAGCCGCCCAATCACAATACCCATCACCGGGGCGAGCTGGCGGCAATGTTCGCCTTGATGGATATTCCTCATCCCGAGGAGGAGATCGTGCAGTATTTCCTGGTGAAGAGCGGACAAAAAAAGGAATAGATGAAGCCAGTTGTTGCGTTTCCTTATAATGATCCGGATGGGACGCTGTTCCCGCATCTTCAAGCCATCCTGCCCGACCTGAAAGCCCATTTCGAGCGGGCTTATATTTCCCCACCTCCCTCCACGCAGAAGCATAGGGAAAACATGCGCCAGCTGCATGCTGACGATTTTTTCACGATCTTCCTCACGGACCGGGAGCTGCAGATTGGTGAGGATTTCCATGATCTTTACCAGCGTACAGCCGAAATGGCTGCCCCGGACCAGATCATCCATCTCGCCTTCCTCGACCGCCTGTCCTTTGCCCTGCAAGGGGAATATCGAAATGCAATTCTCACGGATATCGATGCACTCACGAGCGCGGATGTGCCCGTTATTTTTCAGCGGTCGGAATCTGCCTGGGCAACGCATCCTCGAAATTATCGTGCCCTTGAAGGGATCGTGACCGTGGTTGGAAACAATCTCTTCGGCAGGGAGCTGGATTATGCCTGGTGTCATATTGCCGTGACAGCAAAGCAATTGCGACAAATCCTGCCGAAGGTCAGGAACCCCGACTTGAGCATGGTGGCCGAAATGATCTTTTACCTGCAGGACGATATCCAAACCCGCGCTGTGGACTGGCTGGCGTGGGAGGACCCGTTTATCGTGGGGCGCGACGCGGCCGAGCTCAAACAGGAACGCGAGAATAGCCTGGAGGAAACCAACAAGCGCCTGCGGTATGTTTTGCCCATGATCGAGACCCTGACCCGCCTCTCCCAAAACGGAAGGAGCTATTCATGACAAGTGTCGCAGTAAATATAGCGGTCATGCAGGAAGGCAAAATTTTGCTGGCACAACGGGAGGATTTTGAGACCTGGGTTTTGCCAAGCGGCCGCGTGGAGGAAGGGGAAAGTCTCGCCCAGGCTGCCATTCGCGAGGCCAAAGAGGAGACCGGGATCGATGTTGAACTGACCCGCTTGGTGGGCGTCTATTCGCGCTCGGGCAATATGGAGGCCAGTTATACGACACTCTTCGCCGCCAGGCCATCCGGGGGTGAGCCCAGGCTTCAGAAGGGGGAAACGATTGCAGTGGAATGGTTTTCTTTTGAGCAGCTCCCCGCGCCCCTGTCTGTTGGGCAATCGAGGCGCATTCAGGATGCGACCGGAG
>JBLNAU010000365.1:0-2593 GCA_050259515.1 Syntrophothermus sp. | reverse complement strand
TGCTGGTGGGGAAAAGATCACATCGCTTAATAAAATTTATAACTGCCGAGTCTGGCGATTTGACTGTAAAAACGCTTAAGAAGTTCTGACACGAATCAGCGTGATAAACATCACAATTGTATAGCTATTCGATTTATTGTATAGTTATGGAGTATACAATCAGCCCACATCGGAATACGGGAGTTACAGTAAACATGCTGCATACCTGGCAGTTGGCTTCCCTCAGCGATCTGATTAATTTTGTGGATGGCCTGGACCGGTCCAGTACTTTTTTGTTTCGGGGACAGCAAAGGGAGAGCTGGGCCCTGCTTCCGAAAATTGCCCGCATTAAAAATGGATGCTGTACGCTGAAGGAGGAACTCGCGATCCTGACAGAGTTCAAAAAGGGCGCACACAACTTTCTCCAAACCCGTCCTGAAAATGACTGGAGCTGGCTGTCCATTGCCCAGCATCATGGGCTGGCCACGCGTGTCCTGGACTGGAGCCTGAACCCGCTGGTAGGTTTATGGTTTGCCGTCAACAATCCACCGAGTGGGTCAGAAAACGGCGTGCTTTGGATCTATTCACCAGAGGAACGATCGATCCTCCATCCGATCGGGTTGGCAGACCCGCAGCATCCCATAGAGAATCAGAACCGAACGGAGAATCCCTTTGGCCTGGACCGGGTCAAGGTATTTTTCCCCAACCACGAAGTCCCACGCATTCGTGCGCAGTCGGGCGTATTTACCGTCCACCCGCGTGTCAAACCCAGGGATGAATTCCTGCCCTTTGAAGAGGCCGCCAGTGAAGAGCTCATCCGGGTGGTCATTCCACCGGGTTCGTTTGAGAAGTTAAAGCTATCGCTCGATAAATGCGGTGTTCATGCAGCCGCCCTCATGCCTGACCTGGATGGCCTGGCACAACGAATCGTGTTCAATCATGAGTGTATATAGGGAATAACGTTCAGGAGGAATCATGGATGATCTGCTCGCTCAAAACCTGATGAACGAAATGGTTTACGCTGTCAACTATGAAAGTCTGGCGACAAATATTGTCAACTTTTTTGCCGGTCTCTTTGAAGCCGAGCTGTGCACCTTGTGGCGCCGGACCAAGATTGGGGATGAGGATAAACTTGTTTTGAGCGCCGCCAAAGGCAGTCGCCTGCTGCCCGGTGCGAAGCGGCAAACCTATACCCTCAAAGACCCTGGCGAGCATGGCACAGTGGCAGGGGTAACCGCCTGGATTGCCATCAAACGCGAGGTCTGCCTGGCTAATTCATTCTATGAGTTGACAGCCGATGAGACGAAACCCTGGATCAAAGCCCATCGGGGACTTTGGGATCCGCAACAATTTCCGGGGTGGGATCCAAAGGATCGATCTCTGGAAGCTCCCAATAAATTTCGGAACCTGCTCGGCCTGCCGATTGTGTATCGCTCGCCGAAAGGCATTGAACAGGAAGATGTAATTGGGGTACTCAAAATCGAATCTGTTCCCTTTGGATTCAGCCGTAACGACAAACAACTTGCAGAAAGTCTAATGCCTTTTGTCGCCATCGCTCTGCGGACGATGGTGGAACGTGAAAACCACGAGCAGTCCCGCCAGCAGGCCCTGCGAAACCTGACAGCCGCCCTGCTGCGCGAGGACCCGAATACGTTCAACCAGGTGCTTGTACAACGCACCGCTGTGATGCTGAATGCCAAGATCTGTTCCCTCTGGCTGTACGACCGGAGTGAGAAGAAGCTGAAATTGGGCGCTAATTACGGTGTGCTTACCAAGGAAAATATTCCCGAATATCACATCAACTGGAATGCGGAAAATGACCAGGACATCGAGGGCCTCACGCCCTGGGTTCTGATCCGCAAGCGAACGTTTTACGGAGAGCAGCACCAGGATCTGAAGGATCATCCCGCCTGGAAGGGCCGCTGGGACAACGAACAATGGGCTAAGATGAATTTTGGCTGTCTATATGCCGTGCCTCTCATTGATGTGAACGGTGATGCGTTCGGCGTGTTAAAGATCGAGAACGATTTCAACCAGCCAAAATTCGATGCGGTGGACCGTGCCACCTTCGACTTAATGGCGGATTTTATCGCCCTGGCCCTTGAATTCAATTCACGCCTGCGTGCCGACATCGTCTACGACTTTTTCCACCTGCTCAAACAGCCGGCCACGAATGCCATCGGCGCGCTGGCAGACCTGCGCCGCGAACTTAAGGGCAAACGACGGGAGGAGCGCATCTCCTCCAGGCTCGACATGCTGGCCCGCAACCTGGCCACCCTGCGGGTATGGATCCTGAATGTATACGGCCTGGCCACCGCCCAAAATGAGACACCAGAAAACCCGCAGGTACAGGTCTCCATTCGCGCCATCCTGGCGGAAGCATCCAAGAACATGCAAAACCTGTTCGATGACTTTGACTGCAACCTCGATCAGGTGCAGGACGTCTCCATCCGGCTGACGCATTTAAAACGGCAAAAAGTGGATGCGATCCTCTTCAATATTCTGGATAACAGCTACAAATATACGGCTGAGACCGGCAAGGATATCCGCGCCATCGCCCGCTGCGAGGAGGGGAAACTGATCCTCATCCTGCAGGATAACGGCCGAGGCATTG
>JBLNAU010000364.1:0-3820 GCA_050259515.1 Syntrophothermus sp. | reverse complement strand
GGGGAAGCCGTGTATGTCATTTTGTATGGGACAGTCAAAATTCACATCGAGCAGGGCGAGCGGGATGTTATTCTTTCCATCCTTGGGGCGGGTGATCTTCTCGGCGAGATGAGCCTGATCGACAGCGTTGGCCGCTCTGCCAGCGCAGTCACCCTGGAAAACAGCCTGCTGCTCTGGATGGACAAAATCTCGTTCAATTACATACTGGACAACTTCACACCCGTGGCACGCAATCTGGTCAGGATCCTATCGGCGCGCGTCCGCCTCTCCGACCAGATGATCCAGGCCCTGGCCACCCTGGATGTGAACGGACGCGTGGCACGCCAGCTTCTGGCTTTCGCCGAAAAATACGGCCATGAAAAAGATGGAGCAACCCAGATCCGCATTGTGCTCACCCAGAGCGACATTGCCGACCTGGTTGGCGCCTCCCGCAAGCGCGTGAATCAAGCCATGGTACTGTTCAAGGAACAGGGATTGATCGATACCAATGCAGAGGGAAGAATCTCGATCAGGAACAGGGACGGACTGGCGAAGTTCGGTCGTTAGCCTTTTTATCTCAAGACGCATTCAATTTATCTCGTGTATCATAAGGCTCACTGGAAGCAGTGGAGCTCATTTATTTGTAATGAATAGCTGGAGAAGCCATGGACAGGATTGTGGAACGAATCGTACGCGAGTCGGGGGTCCCGGATCTGGTCCCCATACTTGCAGAAAAACTATCCCCCACGGACCTGCAGTCCCTCCTCCTGGAGGTATACCGCATGCGCAGCGGGCAAATTCGGCCGGCTGATCTGTTGACGGATTTTCAATCGAACCGGTTTGTCCGGCCATCTGCGGTATCCCCCATCGCTCTGCTGCAGTGGGAACAGGCTGTCTTTTCCCATTTGCCTGCCGAGTTTCAAGCGGTGACCCTGTCCCCTGTTTGTCCGCTGGGCAGCAACTCTGTCGTCGCAGATGTGGACCAGAACTGGGCGGTGAGCACTATTCGCAACACAGAGGTGGTTTCCGATTCGACCAATGTCCTCGCTCTTGAATGTGCGATCCGGCGCAGGGAGTTCCTTCGCGAGAATCCCAAATCCTCCCAGCCGGTTCATCTCGCGACCAGTCACCGGTTGCTGCGCGCACAGCAATATGCCAACCCGGATTCCGTTCCCCATTTCAGCGCATTCACCTTGTGTAGTGCAGGCAGGGATCCGGGCAACCTGCAATTTGAGCTCTCTGTCCTTGGCATCCATATCCATTTTTATCTGAGCGCCCTGCAGGCGTTTCTTGGGCCGCATGTCCGGCTGCGTCTCTCCATCACCGAGCTGGCAGCGAGCAGCCGGGCCGATCGAATTGAGAGCCAGCTTTTCTCCCCCGTTCGATCGGAATTTTCACAGGTGGAGTGTGTATTTGACCATCAGCGCATGACTGGTGGAGGCTATTACAGGGAACTCTGTTTTCATATCCATGCCATGCATTCTTCAGGAGAGTTCATGGAACTCGTCGATGGAGGTTCCGTGGATTGGACTCAAAAACTCTTAAGCAATGCCAAGGAGAGATTGATCATCAGCGGCATTGGAAGCGAAAGGCTTTGCAGTGAGTTCAAGAACGTCCAAAATGATTGAGGACAGTGTTCCAGCAAACTGGCAGACTAGGCGGTAAGCATACTATAATCGCTTCATGAGCGATTTTCATTTTTATCATCCCATCGAGGTCCGCTACGGGGATTTGGACCCGCAAGGGCACGTCAACAACGCAAAGCATCTCACCTATTTCGAGCAGGCAAGGATTGCCTATTGGATCAAGCTCGGCCTGTTCACGAAGGACCAGTCCTTTATGGAAATTGGCGTGATCCTGGCCGATGCTCACATTACCTATCTCGAGCCCATCACCTATGGGCAGAACATCAAGGTGGGGGCCCATATTTCGAAACTGGGGAACAAGTCCATGACCTGGGAGCAGAACATTGTGGATGCCGATACGGGCAGGGAGCTGGCCAAAGGGGAAGTGATCATGGTCGCCTATGATTATCGGACAGAAAAAACGATCCCCCTACCCGGCACGTGGAGAGAAAAAATCAGTACATTTGAGGAATTAAAGGTTTGAATATCGCAAGTTTAAATTCCAAACCTTGAACATTAAACTTGAAACACAAAGGTTATACATGTCCCTGCCCACCATCGACCAGGATTATCTCGTTGAACTTCTCGTCAAACTATTGAACATCTCCTCCCCCACAGGCTTTGCTGAGCCGGCAGTTGTCTTTGTGGAAGAGGAACTTTCCCGGTTCAGCCCGCTGCAATTCTCGCGCACGCGCAAAGGCGCGCTGATCGCAAAATGGGAAGTCCCATCAGAGCAGCCACCCGTTGCATTGACTGCACACACCGATACCCTTGGCGCCGTTGTGAAGGAGATCAAGCCGAATGGAAGGCTCCGGTTAAGTCGCATCGGTGGGATTCAGTGGCCCAGTGTTGAAACCGAGGGTGTCTGGATCTTTTCCTCAAACGGTGTGAAGATACGCGGCTCCGTGTTGATCGACACCGCCTCGGGTCATGTCCACGGTCCCGCAGGCAGCGAGACGCCGCGCAATGACGATCATCTGGAAGTCCGCCTGGATGCCCGAACCACATCCGAAGCAGAAACGCGTGCGCTGGGGATCAACATCGGCGATTGTGTTGCCTTTGACCCGCGCGTGGAAGTGACGAATGGATTCATTCGCTCACGGTTCCTGGACGACAAGGCCTGCGTGGCCAATATCGTGACCGCGATCAAGTCCATGGCGGATGCTGGCGTGAGCCCAGCCCGATCTGTGTATTTTCATATTTCCAATTATGAAGAGGTGGGGCATGGTGCGGCAGCCGGAATCCCGGCCGAGGTTGCTGAGCTGGTGTGCGTGGACATGGCGGTGGTGGGACGCGGGCAGGAGTCGGACGAGTTCCATGCGACGCTGTGCATCAAGGACAGCGGCGGTGTGTATCATGAGGGTCTGAACAAAAAGCTGCGATCGCTTGCCGAAAAGCATGAGATCCCCTATAAGACCGATGTATATCCGTTCTACGGCTCGGACGGCGAAGCCTTCTGGCGGGCAGGCGGCGATGTGGCGCTGGCCCTGATCGGCCCCGGCATCGACGCCTCGCATAATTACGAGCGCGCCCACCTGGATGGCTTGCTCGCCACAACCAACTGGATCATGGCGTATCTGTTAAGTGAATAGATCATCAGAGAACAGCCTCTATTCTCTGCTCTCTATTCTTTTTTTCCAAGGATCTTCCGCATGAAATTTGATGCTGCACTTCCCCCCGTTCCTTTGAAGGATGTCCCTGCGATCGCCAAAGCGGCCGAGGAAATCGGCTTCGATGCGCTCTGGACGCAGGAGACCCAGCATGATCCCTTCCTGCCGTGCACACTGATCGCCGAGCATACCGCCCGTCTCAACTTTGGAACGGCGATCGCGGTCTCCTTCGCCCGCTCTCCGGCGACCCTGGCCTACACCGCCTGGGATTTGGCCGCTCAATCCGGCGGACGCTTTATCCTGGGGCTCGGCACCCAGGTCAAGGCGCATATCGAGCGCAGATTCGGCCAGCCCTGGCCTGACTCGGTAACCCGAAAGCTGCGCGAACAGATCGAAGTCATCCGCTCGTTCTGGGACTGCTGGCAGAACGGAACAAGGCTCAATTATCGCGGAGAGTACTATAAGATCACATTGATGTCGCCTTTTTTCAACCCTGGCCCTCTCCCCTCCCCTTCAGGGGTGGAGTCCATTCCGATCTACATCGCAGGTGTCAACACAGGCCTGGCAAAGCTGGCCGGCGAGCTGTGTGATGGATTCCATGCCCAT
>JBLNAU010000363.1:0-5547 GCA_050259515.1 Syntrophothermus sp. | reverse complement strand
TGATAGTAATAACACCAGGTATGAGAAGGTTCCGGCACAAAGATGGATTCTGCCAGACGAGGGGCACTGCCCTGTGTCAATACATTCTCGATCCTGGAATATCCTCCCAGAAGCAGGATCTGATCGGTATCCTGTTCTGAATACCTGGGCCACTGGGCGTCGATGATATGCACACATCCATTGGTTAAGGGCTGGCTGATGACGAGCATGTTACCGTAATCGATCTCACCCAGATGCGTGCGGTAGCCGTAAAGCCTGTTCTCGTGCCCGATCACCTGCTTGGTCATGTAATCCATCTGTGGAAGCGCCACAAGCTGATAGACAGCAGGGATTTGATTTGTCTGTTCAGGATAGTAGATGAAGTTGGCAGGCCCGGCGGCTGCATCCACATCCTCCGCGTAACTGATGGATGGATAGCTCACAACCAGTGTGGTTCCTGCTTTGATTCCCGGGGCGCGCCAGGCAATTTGATGCCAGGTGTTTGCAATGACCTGCTCTTCGCGCAGCACCCGCAAGGAGACTGTGTAATGGGTAAGCACTGCCAGCAGTGCAAGTCCGGCGATGACCCCAAAACGGGCATTTCGCGAATGGACCAAGAAGATGCCCCCAACCACCAGCATAACACCGGCCAGGGAAGCCGGCAAGGCATAATGTGAATACCCTGCCTGGTTGACAAACCGGTTGGCGGCGATCACAGGCAGAACGCCTGCTACAACACCCAACAGCCCCATCCAGATCGCTTCCACCTGCCATTTGCCGCTCGGAATGACCTGGGACTCATCTGTCTGCTCCTGCTCCGCATTCCAGAATGAAAAACAGGCCCCTAACAAAAGAAGAACCGCGACCATGCCGATCAACAGGCCGGTCACAATATCCGAGAGGGAATACCCGAACAGATCTTGAAAGAATGGAGCCCCCCAGGCCAGAATGGCTACATTCACAGCACTTTGAAGAAGCCGCACCAACCACCACAAACCTGTTAATAGCGGCGAGGAGATCAGAGAACCCAGCTGCTGGCCCACATCTGTGGCCTGGCGCTCATTGTGAAAAATGAACAGTCTCCAAAACAAAAATCCGGCCGGGATCACCACCGCGATGGCCCAGGCCCGGATTGCTGAAAAAAATTTCCGGGTGAAAGGTAGCATTTTTTGGTCGCGGTTGATCGCCAGGTAGACACATAAAAACCGGAAGACTTCCATGCCGAATGAAAAATCCACCAATGCAATGTAGGCCCAGCCAAGGAGGATCGAGGCTGCCCACGCAAAGATTTTGAGAGTCCTTCTTGGCGCTGTAACTGCATAGACGGTCAGGGCAATGGAGAGCACCTCCAGAAACGAACTGAGGATCCTGGGCTGATCCTCGAAGCCTTCCATCCACCGCAGGTAGCCGGGGTAGAGTGTAAAGAAAAGAGCCATAACAAACGTGGCGAGTCGCTGCCTGGGCCATAATTGTCGAAAGAGCCATAAGGCAGCCAAACCACCCATGACCCGCCAAAAGAACGAGAGCATATGATAAGGGGTTGGCTGAACACCAAACAATTGGTAATAAGCTTCGAAAAGCGGTCCCCGGGCCGGGCGATCGATGCTGAACATTTCCTGGAAAACTCCCGGCCCGCCAATCATACGGTCCATCATGTAATACCAATCATCCCGATAAACCGTTGCCTGACTGAGATGGGGAAGATAGGTGACAGCAGCAATCAGCAAGATCAGTAAGATTTCCATCCACGGGGACTTGCTAAATTTGCGCCATGCAGTCATGTATGGATCTCTTTCATTGTCATTCTATGGTGTCACTGCGAATATGAGTTTTTCATAACCGCGGAAGATTTTCATTTCTCATCATATCCACTGTTGAGTTCCTTGATCCCCAACAGCGCGATCAACACATCGGGTGGAATATCCGCATCCGGAAGCTCGGTCTTATACAACTGCTCATTTTCCGCCCGCTCGCGCAGGGAGCGCCAGAGGACCAGGCGCTCATCCCCATCCACGACCAGGTCGTTCAGGGTCCGGGCATTGATCAGGTATTCTCCCGTCGTATACAGGAACGTGATCCGTTTCCATTTCTCACTGACGATGGGACGCGCCAGCTTTTCCAGGGCACCGATCTGGATCTTGTAGTATTCCTCCCGGGCACGTGGATGATCCGCTTCATCCTTCAACAGCTCACCGCGCGTGGTCAGCTCGTGACCCTGGACAGGCGCGATCAGCTCGATCTGTCCACCGTGCTCGCCAAAAGCCGCGGGCTGGTAGAAGGCCAGATAGTCCACCGCCACCACCTTGGGCGCGGTCCGGAGCGGGATGCGGTACCATCCCAGCAGACGGGCGATCTCCAGGTCGCGCGGGGTGGGGAGAAGACAGACCAATACCAAGAAAGCTGGGGAAAGACTCATGATGGACAAATTTTACATCAAAGCCGGGTCTGACTGTGGGTTTGATCAATTGATCTTTCAGGCGGGAAATGATTTCGTACTGGGAGGTAATTGGCAAACCAGCATCATGACTGGCGTCTATCGGATTTGAGACAACGGTCTCATGAAAGCCATTAATAAATCAGGGACGGAACCTTCGTCCCGTCCCTGTTCATCCGTTAGCTCAATCCGACTTCCTGGTTGAATTCCACGATCAATTCATCGATCTCATCGGCCTGCTTCTGGACATCTGTCCAGTAGTTGGGCTGATACCATTGGTTCTGGATCTCTTCGTAGGTGCGTCCCTGCTGTTCGACCCAGGTGTAGTACTTGAGGTTGTGCACGCGGCGGCGATCGGTGTAACGCAGCTCGAGCATATTGTCGGTGGACTGACCATGCAGGTAGCGGGCGAAATCGGCAGCAGCATCGCGCTCGGTGTACTGGCCAAACTCCTGGTGCATCTCGTGCAGGCGCGAGCGGTAGAGCTCCATGGAGTCGGTCAGGACCGTGACCATGATGTCGTTCTCGCCCATCTCGTAGTACTTCGCAGCCTTGATGCAGGAGAGCACGTTGGAGATACCTGAAAAGCCCAGCAGCTCGAGCTGGTTGACAGTCGCTTCCGGGACACCCTTCTCGACCAGGTAGGCGCGCCCGGTCTCTTCGTTGAAGAGGCGGGAAATATTCACAACGGCATTGTCGTCGATTGCTACGACGACGTCTGTGTTCTTGGTGTTGTGGATCCACGGGACGTGCTTGTCGCCGATGCCTTCGATGCGATGAGCGCCGAACCCGTTCTCGAGCAGGGTCGGGCACTGCAGGGCTTCACTGGCGACGATCTTGCTGTCCGGGAAGATCTTCTTCATATAGTCACCGCTGGCGATCGTCCCGGCCGACCCGGTGGCGGAGGCCATGCCGCGATAACGGTCATTGGGACCCATCACCTTCTGCAGCACTTCCTCCATCGCGTGACCGGTGACTTCGAAATGCCAGAGATAATTTCCAAATTCCTCGAACTGGTTGAAGATCATCAGGTCCTGTCCGGACTTGCGCAGCTCCCAGCATTTATCGAAGATCTCTTTAACATTCGACTCTGAGCCCGGGGTCTTGATCGTTTCCCCAGCCACCTGGGACAGCCATTCGAACCTTTCTCTCGACATGCCTTCGGGCAGGATCGCGATCGAATCGCAGGCCAGCAAAGCGGAGTCATACGCGCCGCCGCGGCAGTAATTGCCGGTGGAGGGCCAGACGGCCTTCTGGGTGGTCGGGTCGAACTGGCCAGTCACCAGTCTCGGCACCAGGCAGCTGAACGCGGCACCCACTTTGTGTGCGCCGGTTGGGAACCACTTGCCGATCAACGCGATGATGCGGGCTGGGACTCCCGTCAGGGAGGACGGAAGCTCGATGTAGTTGACGCCGCCATAGGTCCCGCCTGTTGCGCACGGCTCGTTATGCCAGTTGATGCGGAAGAGGTTGCGGGGGTGGATGTCCCACAGTCCGATTCCTTTTAGTTCCTCCTTGACATTTGCAGGGATCTTGGAGGGATCCTTCATCTGTGCGTAGGTGGGGATGATGATATTGCGTTCCTTGGCTCGCTTGATGGCATTTGCACGGCGAGACTTTTCGACGGTCAGGTCAATGGTGGTCATGAAGCCTCTCTTATAGATGGATTTTCGAAAATTTTGCGATGGTTGTTCCTGATGGAGCTGGGGAGTTCGCCTTCGCAAGGTCTAATTGACTTCTGGTACAAGTTGTCTGACAATTTGTATTATATCTCACAATTAAATCACTCACAATACGCGCTAGCTTCGGAAAGTTTTCGACAAGTGGATTTGCAAATCCACGATCAATCGTTTCCCTTCCAGGATAAAAAATATCCTTTGACCTTTTCAATATCTGCCCACACCAGTTCCTGCCAGCCCGAAATATTACGCTCACGACGGGATAATCCGGCGCGATGCATGGACAGATCCGAGCAGATACATTCGATCACGAGCCATTGGGCATCACAATTCCCGGATAGATTTTCCATATTATATATTTAACTCAATTCAGGATCGTGGATTGAGCAGCAAAACAAATTCCACCTGGTTATACGCTGTTATTCAATCGATCTTTCAGGATAGAGATTCGATTGTATATATCGGTCCTTGCAGGAGGATAGCTCTTAAGTAGGAGACAAAACGAAACGAACGTTGAAAGGTATCCTCATACATTACATTAACTTTTTTATTACAAATCCGTAGGCTTTTTTTAATGTAAGGCCTTTTGTTTTGTTGTACGATGGTCGCAAGAGAAAGGAGGTACCAAATAGAGACACCGCCTGAGCTCCATACTGAAGGAAGGACTGGGAAGCCTTAACTGGTCTAAGCAGCAAGTTTAGCTTTAGAATACCAGACGTTCTCCTAACGATAGAAGGAGGCATACCCCACTCCTGGCCTAGAAACAATGTACGGATGGGTAACACCCATCCGTCTTTTTATTTTAAGGACAGCAGCATCCGTTCCAGGGCTTCTGCAACCATACGGCGTGGAGAGGCAAAATTCAGGCGGACAAAATTTTCGCAGCCTTCGCCAAAGACACTGCCGCTGCTCAGTGCGACCTTCGCTTTTTCCAGGAAGAAATCATAGGGCATTTGATCCATTTTTCCAGCCTTCACATATTCAGTGAAGTCCAGCCACTGCAGGTAGGTTGCCTGGGGAATTGTAAATTTTACATCGGGGAAATTTTCTGTCAGATATTCAACAACAAAATCACGATTCTCGCGCAGGTAGATCCGCAGCTCGGCAAGCCAGTCATCACATTCACCGGAGTAGGCGGCTTCCGAGGCGGCCAATCCCATGCTCGATACATGACCCGTGATCTCCTCATTGGCCTGCTGATAACGGACGCGCAACTCGTCATTTGGAATGATGGCGAAGGCGCAGAACAAGCCGGCGGTGTTGAAGGTTTTGCTTGCTGCAATCAGGGTGACGGTCCGATCGGCGATCTGCGGGGACAGGGCTGCCATGGGGATATGCCTTGATCCGTCCAACAGCAATTAACTATGGATTTCATCCGAAACAATCATTGCTTCGTTCTGCAGGCAGAAGTCTGCCATCTGCTCCAGCTCATGGCGCGTGAAGACCTTCCCCAGG
>JBLNAU010000362.1:0-4150 GCA_050259515.1 Syntrophothermus sp. | reverse complement strand
GTACACCTCATAAAATGTGATCGTAAAAAGAATATTGTTTATCTGGTCGCTGAGCGGCCCGACCGGCCTCTTCACGAAACGTATCGCGGCAACTTAAAGACAGGCCGGCTGGAAAAAATTGCAGAAAGCGCATTTGGCTTCTTTCCGTCAGACCATAGTGCGGACCACCGCAAGCTCCTTCTGGGGACAGGTTACACCTTGGGGGATGGTGTTCTATTTTTAGAGAAAGCCGGCAAACGCACCCTGTTGTACGGCACTCCTTTGGAGGATCGAAAGGAAGGAGAGACCGTTCCGTGGAACGGCCTGGGATCCGCCGTGCTTTCGCCGTCCGAAAAAGGAGCGATCGTGGTTTCGTCTGTGTTTGAGAATACATACAGCCTGGGCTATATCGACTTCTCCAACCCGGGCCGGCTCGAGAAAGTGGCATTGAAGGGAGCCCAGCATGAAGGCGCGGGCGAGCTGGTGAAACTGGATCACCTGGTGGACGATCGCTACCTGCTGATTTTCAATATTGATGGGTGCTCGTGGGTATATGAGGCTGTTTTCCATGAGAAGAAAAGGCAGATGAAGCTGAAGTATGTCCTCGTGGGGGAAGAGCCTTTGGATAACGGCATGCTTCACACTGTTCACTATGACCGGGAGGAGGATCTGAACACCTTCTCGTTTTCGACGGCCACCTCTCCCACCCAGCTCTATTCAGTTGGCGGCAAAAAACGGGACCAAGTGACGCGTCACACCAACGAAAGGATTCTTGGGATCCCTGGCGAGCTTTTATCCAGGGGAGAGGATGCGTCGTTCCTATCCCACGATGGGCTGCGTGTGTCGGCCCGGCTCTATCTCCCGGCCTCAGGACTTAACTTCCAGGGACCGCGTCCGCTGGTTTACTACGTCCACGGTGGGCCGCAGGGGCAGGAACGACCGGATTTTGCCTGGTTTTCCATGCCGTTGATTCAATTCCTGACGCTGCGCGGCTTTGCCGTCTTTGTTCCTAATGTGCGCGGTTCCACCGGATATGGTCTTTCCTATACCAAGCACGTCGACCGGGACTGGGGCGGGCAGGACCGGCTGGATCATGTCCATGCCATGACCCAGGTTCTTCCGAAAGATAAGCGGGTGGATGTCGATCGCGCTGCAGTCGTGGGACGTTCCTACGGCGGATATATGACGCTCATGCTTGCGGGTCTGCATCCGGAGCTTTGGAAGGCCTCCTGCGATATGTTCGGCCCCTATGACCTGCTGACCTTCTCCGACCGCATCCCCGAAACATGGAAGCCCTACTTCAAAATGGCCCTCGGCGATCCAGCCATCCCGGCAGACCGGTCCTTTCTGATCGAGCGCTCCCCGAAAACGCATTTGCAAAACATGGCAGCCCCCATGCTTGTGATCCAGGGACGCAACGACCCCCGCGTGGTGGCAGCAGAGTCGGAGGATTTGGTCGGCCAGCTGCGGGCACAGGGCAAGGACCTGGAGCTGCTGATCTTCGAAGATGAAGGACATGATGTGTTGAAGTATGAGAACCGGGTCCGCTGCTATAACGCCATTAGCGATTTCTTTGCCAGGCATTTGACGCCTCAGCCGCTATGACACTTCCAGCCATCCTCTTTGCTTTGTTGATCGCTCTGTTCTATGGCGCGCTGTACCACCTGGTCCGGGGTGGTGGATTCTGGCGTCTCGTTCTATTCCTTTTCCTCGGCGTGCTCGGATTTACACTCGGGCACCTGGTTGGCCTCTGGCGCGGCTGGGTCTGGATCCCTCTGGGGTCGATCAACCTCGGGGTTTCCACAGTGGGCAGCTTCGTGCTGCTGCTCCTGGGCGACTGGCTGACCGGCTTCGAAACCGGGCAGCAAAGCAAGGTATAATCTAGCGCCTATCCGAGTTTCTGGCGCAAAAGATTGCACCGGGAACGATCCTAATTTGTGAGAAAGATATGGACTTAATTCATTCTCTGATCGATTTTATTCTTCATCTGGATGTAAAGCTGGCCGAGATCATCACCCAGTACGGTGCATGGACGTACGCCATCCTGTTCTTCATCATATTCATGGAAACAGGCTTTGTGATTACTCCTTTTCTGCCGGGCGATTCGCTGTTGTTTGCCGCCGGAACCTTTGCAGAAAAAGGCTGGTTGAATATTTGGGTGCTGCTCATCCTGTTGTCGATTGCCGCTGTTTTGGGAGATACGGTCAATTACTGGATCGGTCATTACCTCGGCGACCGTGCCTACAATGTCAAGTGGGTCAAAAGGGAATACCTGGACCGTACGCACGCCTTCTTCGAAAAGCATGGCGGCAAGACGATCTTCCTGGCCCGTTTTGTACCGATCGTCCGCACCTTTGCTCCCTTTGTGGCCGGCATGGGGAAGATGTCGTACGGCTACTTCTTCTCCTACAACGTATTCGGCGGCATTACCTGGGTATTCCTGTTCACCTTGATGGGTTACTTCTTCGGGAAACTGCCTTTTGTTCAGAAGAACTTCGAGCTTGTGATCGTCGCGATCCTTGTCATCTCGGTGATCCCGATCGTGTATGAATTCATAAAAGCACGGCGTGAAACCAAAAGAGAAAAGGCAAATCTTGAAAAGTCGAAGGAGATAGAGACGCCCTAGGGCGTCTTTTTTTAGGGCAAGCTGCATGAAATGGCTGGCGATCCTCTTTACGCTCTTTATTCTGCTTGTCATCGTCCTTGCCGATGCAGGCATTCTGGCTCACTATGTTGGCTTTATTTATGATTTTCCCTATGGTGACAAGGCGGGACATTTTCTCCTGTATGGGATTCTCACCCTGCTTGTTGACCTTGCCCTCTTTCGCTCGTTTCCCGCTGCAGGCCCGATCCATTTCGCCCTTAAGTGCGGCCTGGTCCTGGCCCTGTTGATCGGTCTTGAGGAATATTCACAGCAGTATTTTTCCAGCCGGACATTTGATCTTGTGGACCTGACGTTCAGTTACCTGGGCGTTCTGTTCTTTTCAATGGTGGCGGTTAAAACAAAAAGGAGGCAGGTTGAATACCTGCCTCCATCCACGCTGTGATTCTATTTCGGCTGCAGAATGAGGTTTCCCTTCGTATCCTGTGTCACTGTCTGCTGATCCCATAACATGGGATAATACTGGATGTTCGCCCACATGGGGATCATATCGTCATAATGGGGATCATAGGCGTGACCCGATTGGCCGGTCGTATGAACGGTCACGGAATTATTCAAATTTCCAAGGTCCACGATCATGCGCATGGAGGGCAGCCAGTTGGTTTCGTAGCCGTCCTTGACCGACCAGCCTGTTGCATTGACAATCGCCTCGCCGCCGCCCACCGGATAGGGTCCGCGGTTGAAGAGCGATTCGATCAGCCCCACTCCTGACTCTCCCAGGGTGCCGTTGCGGAAGGTCGCCGCGTGCATCTCTCCCCAGTTCCACCTGGACGGGTCGTTGCCCTGCAGTTTTTCCAGCTCGGCCACGCCCTGATCGAAGGATTTTTTCAGGATGTCCGTGCGCGTTTCCCGGACATCCTTTGTGGTAACGTCATCCCACCAGGCGCTGTTTTCGTCCAGGTGACGCATGACCTCGTTCCAGCGCGAGCCTCCATCGGCCTGGTAGCGCTCGGGCAGCTCGTCGTTGAACGTGTTTTTGATGAGATTTCGCCAGAATGCATTGAACACAGCCGCCCCGGCAGAACCGGCCCGGTCCTGGTAGTCCCACTTGGAGAGCAGGTCCATGGCGATGGCCCCGTTCTTCGTGGCTGACTCATATTTCATCCCGGTCAGCAGTGGGACGTATACCGGGCCGTTGGCATCGAACCCATCGCCCTGCATGGATTGAATGTAGGCGATGTCGATCTTACCGGGTGCATTTTTGATCATATCCAGGATACGCTGGGCTCGGAAACCATAATCCCAATCGTGCGTGATCAGATATGGATAAGCGGACGGCGGCACCTGGTTGTTGGCTGTAACGATATAGCCCTCTTCCGGATTCACGGTGTAGGGATGCTCTTCGAAGGGAATGAAGCCGGTCCATTCATACTTGTCTGTCCAGCCCGGCACGGGCAGCGTTCCATCGCCATGGGCACGGATCGGGATATCGCCCGGCATCTGATAGGCAATGTTTCCGTCCACATCGGCATACAGCAGGTTCTGCGCAGGGACATGGAAATTACTGGC
>JBLNAU010000361.1:0-2513 GCA_050259515.1 Syntrophothermus sp. | reverse complement strand
CATCATGAAATGGCGGTAGCGCCAGTTGGAGAGCAGCTCGTCGATCTCGGACAGGGTGTTCAAAAGCTCAAAGGGCATATGCAGGATCGGCAGATTCCGGTAGATGGTAATAAAAAGGGCGGCCCGCATAGCATCCGGAGGGACATCGCCGCGACCTTCTTCAAAGAAAACCCTGTCGAATTCCTCCAGCCTGCCTTTTTCACTCTCAGAAAGACTGTTACGGTAGGCTTCACGGTATTCGACCCAGAATGGATGCCTGCCTGGATCGTTAAGATCCATGGATGGCCTGTAGTCCTTCCAGTAGGCGTTATCGAAGAATGGGATGCGCTCCAGCCATTGCACGATCAATTCCTTCAACGTGCTTTCGTTCTCGGCCCGGTCGACCTCCCGCAGGTCCGCCTCGGACAGGCTGCCGCGGCGCGTGGATTTGTAATATTGCGCCTTATAGCGCTGGTGCATCTTCAATCCCAGCCTTGCTTCGATGAGCCGGAACTGTTTGCTCTGGAAACCGGAAGCGGGCAGCAGATGATTTCGGAATTCCAGGAAGTCGAGCGAGGTCATGGTCTCGAGCACGCTGACCTGCTGGTTGATCAGCTCAAGGATCTTGACCACCCGCTGCAGGCGGTGCACCGCCCGGCTCATGTCATCGGAGTTGTCGTTGATGCGGCCGCGAATAAAGATATTGCGCACCAGGTCCAGCTCGAACAGGATCTGCTTGAACCACAGCTCATAGGCCTGGTGGATGATGATAAACAGCATCTCATCATTGCCATCCTCCATCGAGGAGAAACTTTTCGGATGCTGGCTGTTGAGGATTTTATCGAGCTCGATGTAATCGGAATAATACAGGTCGTCCATTCAATCTCCTTTCACTCTCAAGCGGCGTACCCGGCGAGTACGATAAGACACCTGGCTCATCGAATGAGTATAGCATGGGTTAAAATTTGGATATGATAAAAGCTTTAATCTTTGATTTTGACGGTCTCATGATCGATACGGAGACCCCTGAATTCCACGTCTGGCAGGACATTTACCGTGAGCATGGGCAGGAGTTTCCTGTGGAAAAGTGGGCAACCATTGTGGGTGGTGCCGGTCATTCGGATTTTGATGCAGCCGAGCATTTGGTAACCTTGACGGACGGGCGGCTGGATTCCGCTTCGCTGCGCGATCGCAACCGGCTGGAGAGCGGCGCGCTGATCCATACCCTGGGACCCTTGCCCGGTGTGCTCGACTATTTAAACGAGGCAAAACGCCTCGGGCTCAGGCTGGCCATTGCTTCCAGCTCGCCGCGCTCGTGGGTGGAACCGCATGCCAGGCGGATCGGAGTGTTGCACTTTTTCGATCACGTTGTGACCCGGGACGATGTAGAACCTGGCCGGACCAAGCCCAACCCCGATCTTTTCCTCAAGGCACTGGAGCGGCTCGGGGTGACGAACGATGCGGCGATCGTTTTTGAGGATTCTCCCAACGGGGTCAGGGCAGCCAAACGCGCCGGCATCTTTGTGGTCGCCGTCCCGAACGAGCTGACCTCCACCCTGACGCTTGATGAGGCGAATCTGGTTTTAAGCAGTCTTTCAGACATGCCTTTGCCCGTGCTCCTTGATAAAGTAAAATAAAAAGCCAACTTTAAAATGGAGGATCCCATGAGTACTGAAAAATTTAAATGGCAGGCAATTGTCTCCAAATACGCGTATCCTGAGACATGGCGCAGCCTCTGGCAGGTAGCCAACTCGGTCATCCCGTTTCTCCTGGGCTGGTACCTGATGTATCGCAGCCTGGCAATCGGATACTGGCTGACCCTGCTGCTGGCCGTCCCAACGGCAGGATTTATGGTGCGATGCTTCATCATTTTCCACGATTGCTGTCACGGATCCTTTTTCAGGGAGATCAAGACCAATGACCGTCTGGGTCTTGTGCTGGGTGTGCTGGTGCTGACTCCCTACTATCACTGGAAGCATGAGCATGCCGTCCACCACGCGACTGCCGGAGATCTGGACCGCCGCGGCACAGGCGATGTGTACACCATGACGGTCGAAGAATATCTCGCCGCGCCGTGGTATAAGAAGGCTGGCTACCGTATCATGCGCAGTCCGTTAATCTTATTTACTGTGGGAGCCATGATCGTTTTTGGCATCACCCATCGTTTCTGGGCGCCCGGTGCCGGCAAGCGGGAGCGCAGCAGCGTCATCTGGACGGACCTGGCCATCGCCGGGGTCGTCGGCTGGCTGATCCTGGAAATCGGCTGGGCGGCGTTCCTGATGGTGGAGCTGCCGATCATGCTGGTCGCCTGCGGGGCCGGGGTATGGCTCTTCTACGTTCAGCACAATTTTGACCCAACCTACTGGGAGCGCCATAAGAGCTGGGATTTCTTCAATGCAGGCATGGATGGCAGCTCCTTCTACAAGCTTCCGAAGGTCCTGCAGTGGTTTACGGGAAATATTGGTTACCATCACATCCATCATCTGAGCCCAAGGATCCCCAACTACAAGCTCGAGCAATGCCATAAGGAAAAT
>JBLNAU010000360.1:0-4217 GCA_050259515.1 Syntrophothermus sp. | reverse complement strand
ATCGAAATAATTTGATCGGGCAGCGAGGTGCGGAGGTGGGCAAAAATACTGCCGGCAAATGAAGCCAGAAAGAGAGTCGGACCAACGAAGATCAGGACAAATAGGATGGCCAGACCACGTCGCTTCCAGACAGCGCGCCGTTGTTTAAGACCCCAAATTTTATTCAAGATATGGGTAAATGTATAAAAAATTGTCGAAGCAGACCAGAGAAGGCCGACCAACGCGACAGCAGTGATGGGCCCCCGCGCTTGGATAATCTCATCAATATTTTGACCCAACAACTGGTGCAGGGCAGGCGCAATAAATTCGATCCTTTGAATGATGATTTGCCGGTCCATCGACGGGCCAAGGCTGAGGCTGGCAATGGCTATGCTGAGGAGGGTGATGGGAAAAATGGACAGGAGGGCAAAATAGGCAATTGCCGCGGCGGTAATCGCTGTATCAGGCTGTAGGGTTTCCTTTGCCGCACTTGCCAACATCCATATCCAGCCCCCGCTGCGCGCATTAATTCTTTTTGCTCCGCGGATCCCCTTTAGCTTAAGCTGTGCAATATATTTTGCCATCCTAGGTACGGTTGTCATAGATTTAAAGTTTTGTGGATATAGATGCCCATCCTCGCTGGCGAAAGTCTAGGGTGGGTGAAATAGGTCGGGAGGTCCGGCCTGCATGGTCGCTTGCAGCATTGGTCCACTTTCTCAAGCAGACCGGCGAGTCGCCCCATGCTGCTGGTAATCAATGGTCGAGGCGTTCCCTCTGCCTCATTCTTTAAGCTAGGAAACCTGAACGGGCGTATCTAGCCTCATAATGAGACCTCTCCTTGTCGAGCCATTTCCTCTCTAACTCATCCTACAACGAAGACTCCCCGGCCACATCCATCGGCCGGGGAGTCTTCGTCTCCACCACTTGGGGGAATAATCTCATTTACACGCTTCACTGTCGAGAGCTGAGCGGCTTTCGGCCATTGGTGAGCTCTCCAGTGAGCGGGCGATGCGCTCCTGTAATTCTTTTTGGTCCGGCTTGCGCCTTCCGAGGCTTTTGAGGGTATCCAGCATGGAAGAGGTTATGCCTTGGGTAAGCCTTTTGAGTGTCTCGCTCGAAAGCTTCTCACCTTTTTCGAACCAGCGCACGGCGGCGTAGCCCATTACTACGGTTGTCGATGAAGCAATCGCGGCGCTCAGCAGCCAGCCCGGCAGCCCACCCAGCTTGCTCAGTTCCTGGAAGAGAGTCCTTCCTAGGAAGCCCAGGCCAAAGGTGGCGACCAGCTCGGTGGCGCGTCGTGGGGTGATTCTGTAATTATATATACGGGCCATACTGACCACCATGATCGACTGGATGGCCACCAGCGGTACAAAATCGATCACTGGCAGCGGCGTCAATGCAATGGCTGCCGAGATCGAGGCTGATCTGACGATGGTTTGCCAGGCGAGCTGCCAGCGGTATTCCGGGAGCGCCTGTCCCAGCGCGGCGACCATCTCAGGTTCGGTGGCCGCGACTGCCAATAACACCTTGCCGAGGTTCTTACCCTCCCTGGCGATGATTGGAACGATCTGATCATGTTCCAGGCCTAGATTTAGAGCCGCTTGCGAAATGACGCCTTGCAGATCTTTGCGGGGTACCAGGTCGATCTTGTTCAGCACCACGACGAAAGGCTTTTTCAGAGCCGATAGCTCGTTGAACAATTCCAGCTCGGTCCTTTTAATCCCCTGAATGGCGTCGAAAACCAGTATCAGAAAATCTGCGTTTGCTGCAGCCGATAGTGCCCTGCTTTTCTCCTGCTCACCCACAATCCCGACTGCATCCGCACCGGGTGTATCGACTACGGTAAACAAGGCAGCATCCGCCTGTTGATTTTCCTTTGTGGTTCCTGGCAACGGACTTACAACGGCCAGGTCGCTTTTATTCTGCACAAGCTGGTTGTACAGCGTGGATTTACCAACATTGGTCGGGCCGACGATGGCTACCCGGTGCTTGCTGCCAAAAGCTTGCCTGACCTGGGCAGTGGATAATTTGACCAGCAATTTTAGCAAACTTGTGTCCGCCGGGAAACCAAGCAATAGCGATTGGAAACCTGCCTTTTCATTGGGTCCCAACGCCTCCCATATCTTGCGTACGGTCGCTTGAACATCGGGGGGAAACAGTGTGAGAATATCATCAAATTGAATCGGATCATTCATGGTAGTTAAACCTCGTGTCTCGGGCCATTCGCCAGTCAAGCTTGACGTTGGCAATTGGGGGAGCGCTCTGCAGCCGCGCGTTGAACAGATTCTAGCATACCGAATTCCAATTTTTCCCTTCCAAAGATGACTTGTATATCTCGTCTCCAGGGAATTCACCACTCAGCATTCTCGATCGCGAGCGGGTTCTTCTGTTCACGCTGGATGGCTCGTTTGAAGGGCCGGGACTGAAATGAGAATTGTAGCCAACATCGGCCAGACAGGTTGAGATCCAAAAATGGACGGGCAGAGAAATGCTCCTGAACCACGGAGTTCATCTTCGGAAGTCACACTGCTTCATTCGTTTTTATCTGGCATTTTGTCAAATTCAAGGGCCTTCTCAACCGGGTGAACTTGTTCGGCAATCTCGACAGTGGGAGCCGGAGGTTGTGTTGTGACGATCACAGGGTTCAAATGCTGGAGATCATTTACAACCAATAGCTTCGCTCGATTACCATCCACTTCAAATCGTGTTATAGAACAATTGCCGACGGTTGTGCGCCACCACCGCCAGCGTTTTTCGGGAAAATACCAGGACAATGCTGCCGAGATCACACCAGAATGAGAGATCACAGCAACACGCTGATCAGGGTGTTTGGCGACAAGATCCAATAACACTTTTGAAACGCGTCCTGCAATGGGCCAGTGTATCGGCCTGCCGGCATGATCGTCCAGATAATCTTCGATAGGATCCAGGATCGACAGGATTTCAAAAATCGCCAGGGCGGGCAGCTCCCTCAAGCGTAATTCCTGTACACCTGTTCGCAATTCTGCGCTTCGTCCGATCTTTTCGCCGATGATTTTCGCGGTTTCCTGCGTGCGCCGTAGTGGACTGCAGTAAAAACCATCCAGATGGTTTTGTGGTTCACCAAGATACTGACCCGTCTGGGCCGCCTGTTCCTGACCCAGCTGGGTCAAAGGCGCGCGAATATAATCTCCCTTTACGCGTACGGCATGGCCGTGTCGAATGAGAATAAGTTCAGTTGCCACTCGTAGAGTCTCCTGCATTCACAGGCACCATTTAATGGGCCTTCGAAAGCACTGCATCACTAATTTAAAAGGGTGGATATACTTGCATTGTCCATCGGAATCAGTGCTTGAATCAACACAAAAAATGATTAATTGGAAACGGGAGAAACGGGCTCAGGCAATTCCCTGGCAGTCTTCTGAGTCTGTGTTTTTTCCGCGCCTGGGCCCGGTTCAGGAGCCAGCACACGCAGGGCCCCAGGGAGTATTTTTATCCGTGCTGTACCCTTTCCCAGGATGATGCCTTCCGCAGCCACATCCAGCTTTGGGGAGCTTTTTACTTTTATTTTTCGCGCCCGGTAACGCTGGATGGTCCCGTCTGGAGTTGCACCTTCATGGGCTGTCCTGGCGAAATAAGCAAGCAAATCAGCCTTGCTGAAATCCGGGTAAACGGCGATATCCAGGAGTCCATCTTCCATGGATGCATCCGGGGCGACCAGGTTCTTGGCTCCGATCAGGGGTGTGTTGGCGATCGTTACCAGCATGGTTTCAACTTCAATTTTACTTTCGCCATCCAGCGTTAGTTTAACGATTGGTTTTGATTCGAATTTGAGCAGTGTTGCAACAGCCTTCCCAATGCCCGATAGCTTACCCTCTGGAACCTCTTTGATGAGAGGAAAGATGGTTGCCGTCAGACCAATTGCAGTCAACATAAAGAAATGGAATTTTTTCTTTTTCCTGGTACTTACCTGGCCTACATCCAGCTTACGGGTGTGACCTGAGGCGATCAAGGCACAGGCTTCCTTCAGATCTTCAGGGATACCCAGACTCCTGGCAATATCATTTTCTGTACCCGAAGCGATAATTCCAAAACTGACCTTTGCGCCTACTATGCCGCGAACGACTGCTCCAATGGTGCCATCCCCACCCATCGCAATTACAACATCATAGCCATCTTTAATGGCTTTCCTTGCAATGGGAATGGCCTCTTTTTTGGGCTTGGCCAGTGCCACATCTACTTTCAGCCCGGCATCCATT
>JBLNAU010000359.1:0-7059 GCA_050259515.1 Syntrophothermus sp. | reverse complement strand
AGCATCCCAGCCACTTTGAGCGAAGCCTTAATCCGACTCCACCTGGTCTACCCTTTGGCGTCTTTCGACGTTTCAGGACAATGGCCTGTGTATCTTGCAGCCGCCTGGCCTAACGAGGACTTTTCAATTTGCACAATGTTTATACACCCGCCCAATAGGGATTGTCAAGAATGGAACATTATAATTTCGTAAACAAAGGCCGGGTCATGCAGGGCTTGCTGAAAAAAGAAAATACGGTGACAATCAAAGTGATAGAGTCAAAAATATTTCAAAACACGAAGGACACGAATCATGATCCTCACAGCAACAGAAGCGGACGGCCCGCAGATCCAGGAGATCACCGCCAGGGCGGGTGTTTTCAACCAGGAGGAGGTCGAGACGGTGGCCACCCTGTGGCAGGAATATCTCAGCGATGGGCCGGCGGTCTGCGGCTATCACTTCATTGTAGACCGGGATGGGGATCGCGTCCTGGGATTTGCCTGTTATGGTCCGCGCGATCTGACCAATGGCGTATACGACCTGTACTGGATCGCCGTCGCCCCGCAGGCACGCCGCGGCGGCGCGGGACGCAGGCTGCTGGCTGCCAGTGAAGATGCTGCCCGCCAGGCAGGAGCGCGCATGATCATTGCCGAAACATCGGGAACCACCCCCTACGATGGCACCCGGAAGTTCTACCTGGACACGGGATATATCCAGGAAGCGACCATCAAGGATTTTTATATCGACGGGGATGACCTGGCGATCTTCGTCAAGCGCTTCTAGCTGCTTGATTTAACCCATCAGGGGTGCGTCATTGCCCTTGCCGCTCGTCTCTGGCTCCATCACCAGTCTATCCGTGATCTGCGTCATCACCTGTTCACGGTCGAATAGCATGGGGTGGTATTCGCCTTTGAACCAGCCTGCGATGTTGTCATCGTAATGCCTGCTGGCGGGATGCCCCGACTGCCCGGGGACCAGGATCCCCTGTGAGCGATTCCAATCGCTCAGGTCCGCAATAAAGCGGAAGGGTGGACCGATGATATCGCGTCCCTGCAGATCCACGCTGCCGATCATGGAGGCCCAGATCGTATCCCCATCGCCCCCGATCGGGTACGGGCCGCGGTTGAAGACCCGGTCAAGTGGTTTCACACTGCCCAGTGGGTGTGCAAAGACCAGCTGATGGATCTTGCCCCACGACCAATCCTGCATGGCGGGGCCGCATGACTCCCTGAGCATTGCAACAGCCTCCTTCAGGGTCCGGCGGATCAGTTCTACGCGGCCGAGCTCGCCATCCCCCTCCCACCAGGGGGAGTGCGGGTCTGAGAGCACGGTCAACAGCCACTCGCGCGAGTGATCTCCGAACAAGCTTCCTTCATATAACAAGGGCGTGGGGCCTTTGCCAGCATAACGGGGCGCCAGCTCACCGAGCTTCGGCGTGGTAATGTCCCTGATCATCAACCGGTAAAAGATCTCGTACACGGCCGCCTGGGGACTGCCGGCGGAAATGTGCCCATCCCAGCCCTGGAACATCTGGAAAACAGGGAGGAGCTCCGGGTCGGCAGGATCGATCCCTTCCAGAGCGCGCATCATGGTTTCCCTGGCGAGGATCGAGACCTGATCCATGTGCATCTGCCTGATATCTTCCAGGCTGAGGGTGCCTTTTTCCTCGATCAGCTCGACGATGCGCCTTGCACGGCCGCTGGTGCAGTAATCGAGGCTGACCCAGTAGGGATAGCCCTCGTCCACCACGCGGTTGTTGGCACTGGCGATGTAGCCGGGTGCCGGGTTGAACATGTGCGGCAGCTCCTCATAGGGAATATATCCCGTCCACTCGTACTCGCCCGTCCAGCCGGGCACGGGGACGGCTCCATTCCCCCGGGCACGGATGGGGATATGGCCCGGAAAGGAATAGCCGATGTTGCCCTGGCGGTCGGCATAGACCATGTTCTGGGTGGGCCAGTACCAGCCTCGCACCGCCTCCCGGAACGCTTCACACGACTCCGCCCGATTCATCCCATGCAGGGCGGGAAGAGCATTGGCCGGGTCGAGGGCGGTCCAGCGCATGGCCAGCGGCAGCTCCATCCCCTCTCCCTCGATCAGGGAGTTGATGATCGGTCCGTGGCGAGTGAGGACCACTTCCTCGATGACCGGCTCCGCATCCCGGACCCGGATCTCCTCCCGCCTTACTTCTGCCTCCAGCCATTCGCCGCGGTATTCATATTCCGTCCTGCCTTCTGGCGTTTTGCGCAGATGCTCCATGTACAGATCCTGCACGTCGGGGAATCCGTTGGTAAAGCCCCAGGCCACTTTCTCGTTGTGCCCGGCGATGACCAGGGGCAGCCCGGGGAAGGAAACGCCGGTGACGTGCAGGTCGTCGCTCGAAAGGTGGTTCTCGTACCAGACGGCGGGCGCACCCATGCCCAAATGCATGTCATTGGCCAGGATGGGCATGCCTGTGGTCGTGCGGCTGCCGGAAAGCACCCAGTTATTGCTGCCGACTCCCTGACGGCCGCCCGGGCCGGTGAATGGCCGGGACTCCGCTGCGCGCTGCAGGGCGGTTTTGCCAATGCAGGAATAATCGACCCCCCGAGGCACCACGCGCACCCACTCCGGCGGGACGGTGGGTTCCAGGCTGGCGGCTGCCTCCGGACCCAGTCTGGCGATCAGGCGGGCGCGCAAGATCTCGGACTCCCAATTCACACATAGGGTCCAGCACATCATCTTGACCCAGGAAAGTGAATCGGCAGGCGTCCACGGCTCGGGCCTGTAGTTGAGCAGGCGGAACTCGAGAGGCAGCGCCTCCAGCTCGATGCAGGCATTGATCCCGGCCACATACGAGTCGACCAGCTGGCGGCTTTGCTCGTCAAGCAGGCTCACTTCGCTCTCGGCCACGCGGCGCATCGTCAGGGTGCGCATCCAACGGTCCAGGGAGACCGTAGCGGACCCGAGAATTTCCGAAAGCCGCCCGGCGACCAGCCGGCGGTTGAAGTCCATCTGCCACAAGCGTTCCTGGGCGTGGATGTAGCCCTGGGCGAAGAGTAGATCCGGCGTACTCCCGGCATAGATGTGCGGAACACCCCACTTGTCGCGTAAAACTTCCACCGGCGCAGAAAGTCCCTTCAGGCGCAGGCTGCCTGCATAGCGCGGCCTGGGCTGGCCCAGCAGCCGATGCCTGGTCAGAGCTGCCAGGCCGGATACCGCCTGCCTCGACGCAGAGAATGACTTTTTCAGATTTGCCATCGTCTCTCCATGAGCAGGCATATCATACCTCTGCTCATCTCAGAAATTCCAGCAGCGTGCCAGATGATTGAAGTCCTGTTGTGCATTGAAGTGTTTGAATAACGACCCAGACCCCCCTGCATTACGGCACGCCTGTCCCTGGAAACATTCTATCCCCCGCCGATCACCGCCATGACTTTGACACTATCTCCCTCGTTCAGAAGCGTATCCTTGTCCGTCTGGTGAACGCCGTTGATCACCACGAGTGCCACCACTTCAGGCGGGATATGGACCAGGCTCAATGCCTCCCGGACGGTGAGTCCCGCCGGGACGGTAAGCTCAGCCTGGTTGTTGACCATGCTTTTTAAATAACCGATGGGAAGCAGAGTGACGGGCATAAGGCGTCAGGTGCGAGGGATCAGGTGTCAGGGAAAAGCTTTCACCTGACACCTGATACTAGATCCCTGGCACTTAGTTCAATGCGAATTCCGTGAGGTTCAGTCTCTCCAGAGTGGCCGGGGTAAGATGGCCCTCGGCGTCCCAGCCGCGCTGTTCGTAGTACATGTCCAGGAGCTTTTGGACATCTTCGGGCCGGGTGATCTGGTTGGCGGTGGCACCGCTGACGGGCGGCTCGCTGTAGAAGCGTGGCGAGGGCATGTCCCACTGCCGGCCAAAGTCCTCGATCTCGCGCGACCAGTACAGGCGGGTCAGGTTCCAGATGCGCTCGCCGGTCTTCTCCATATCCTCCCAGGTGCGGTGGATGCCGGTGATGGCCTCCAGCAGCGGGACGTACAGATCGCGGTCGATGCCCAGCTCCACCCACTGCAGACGACAGGAACCGAGCACGTCGAACATCGGGCGGAAGTTCTGCAGCCAGATGACACGCGCCACCTTTTCAGGCACCACCTTGTCGCGGCCCACCTGCAGATCGTAGGTGATGGCCCAGGCGCGGTTGTGGTGTGCGCCCACGTCACAGGTCATGTAGGAGATGAGCATGGCGGTGGCGTTGTGGGTGGCATAGGCGGATTGCTCCATACCCTTGATCTGGATGGCATACTTCTCGCTGCCTTTGCCAACCTTGGTGGAGGCGCGCTTGGTTCCCTCGGCCAGCAGGTTGCCCAGCCGGCCTTCCCGGTGGGCGATCTTCCGGATGGTGGCAAAGACGGCCTCGGCGTTGCCAAAGCGCAGCTCGATGCCATCCGTGTCCTCGAGCGTCAGTGCGCCTTTCTCGAAGGCTTCCATGGCCCAGGCGATGCAGCCGCCGGCCGAGATCGTGTCGATGCCGAGATCGTCGCACAGCAGGTTGGCCTGGGCCACATCCGAGATATCCGAGAGGCCGCAGCTCGAGCCGAGCATGCCGATGGTCTCGTATTCGGGGCCTTCGACTTCGGTCCTGTACTTCTTGACGTTGCTGTATTTCCCGCACGGGCACGGGCATCCAAAGCAGCCCTTGTCCGTGATGACGATCTGCTCGCGCATGACCGGGGCGTAAAGCGTCTTACCGCCCTCGAAGGAGCCGGCCTGGAAGTTGCGGGTCGGCAGGGCGCCCACTTCATCGCACCAGGAGACGACGATGGTCGTGCCGTAGCGGGTCCACTCGGCAATATTGTCGGCAGACTTGCAGGCTTTATAGAGGGCCTTTCCGGCCTTGACATAGGCATCCTTATCGGCAACCGGTACCGAGCCGGTGCCATGCAGGGCGATCGCCTTGAGATTCTTGCTGCCCATCACCGCACCGACGCCGCCGCGCCCGGCCTCCCGTCCATAGTCGTGGTTGATGGAGGCATACAGCACCTGGTTCTCACCGCCGACGCCGATGGCTGCGATCTGGAATTCCTCGCCGAACTGTTTCTTCATCGAGACTTCCACTTCGATGGCGCCCCGGCCCATATAGGAGGAGGCATCCCGCAGCTCGATCTGCTGGTTGTCGATGAAGAGATAGACCGGTTTGGGGCTTTTTCCCTCGAAGATAATGCTGTCGATCCCGGCATACTTCAACTCGGCAGTGAAATGACCGCCCATCGATGCCGAGGCATAGCCACCCGTCAGCGGGGACTTGGTCGTCCAGTCGCATTTGCCGCCGCCGGCGGATAGCATGCCGGATAAGGGTCCGCTTGAAATGATCAGCTTGTTCTCCGGGCCGAGCGGGTCGGCATGCAGCGGCACTTCCTTGGTCAGGAAGTAAATGCCGAAGCCGCGTCCCCCGATGAAGTCGCGGGCGACCTGCTCGGGAGTCGGCTCACGGGTGATCTTGCCCGTGGTCAGGTTGACGCGCAGAATGGTTCCACCGTATCCGTTCATGTTTGCCTCCTACGCCTTTTCCGCGATCCACAACGCGCTGGTGCCGCAGACGTCCACGCAGTCACCGCACAGGTCACATTCCCAGGCCGTGTTCGGGACCAGCTCGGGCCGCATGAACATCACACCCTCGGGGCATTCGGGCACACAGGCCTCGCACAGGATGCAGTCCTCCTGCACCACGTAATAGGCGCCTTTGTCGTTCTGCTTGATGCAGTCCACCGGGCAGACCGCTGCACAGTCGCCGCACTGGGTGCAGACCTTGACTTCATACACGCCCGGCGCCGGGAAATGGGGCTCGATGATGAGCGCTGCCATCTTGGGGTTGCTGACGCCGAACAGGTTCAGCGAGCAGGCCACCCGGCAGGCGTTACAACCAGAACATTTGGAATGATCCGCATATAGCCGCATAGAGACTCCTTTTTGAGTTTATGTCCCTTACAGCATATATCAAATCCCGGCGGGAAAATAGCGCCGTTAATCATCATCCGGTTTGACATGCATCCTGAGAATTCGGAAAACCAGCCCTGCAGGGTACCTGGATAGGACCGGCTTTGTCCTGTTCAGAGCTTGCTAGGTTGACTTTGAGGATGGGGAATCGCGTGAAATTGGGATAAGTGTATTGGTTGCCTCCCCATAGCTCCAGCCATCCAGGTCGGGCGGGGTGACCCCCAGGGCGCTGAGCATGCTGTTGATCTGCTCGCGGTGCTCGGTGGCGTGGTTGATGATCTGCAGGAAGACCACCCAGGGCTCCACATAATAACCGTCGGTTGTCTCCAGACGGGTGGTTGGAAGCCTTGACTCGTCCTTCAGCAGCGCCAGCAAGCCCTCCCCGCTTTGAATGGCAGAATGCTTGAGCTCTTCAAAGGCGAGCGGCTTGTGCTGCTTCCTTCTCTCCTCCACGGGCAGGGTCAGGAGAGCCAGGTAGCCGCGCTGCGAAGAGACCAGGTGCATCAGCGTTTGACGGATGTTGCCTTTTGTCGCCGAGTGCGGTTCGGCATCGAGCTGCTCGTCGCTCAGGGCCGAGCAGATCTGGATGGTCTGGATATTGGCCCAGTTGTTATGCTCGAAAAACTTTACCAGTAAATTATTGTTCATAAAAAACGCTCCTTTTAAAATATGAATAAAAAGGATGGATATCCATTCCAACAGACTGTTGCAGTACACGCCTCACCCAATGGCACAGTTTGAGTTTGCTATTATAGTATAGGGTTCTTTTGCTAGGGGATGAGGGTGGATCATTTCATCCGCACGGGAATAAAATCCCCGTGCTCCGATGCAAAAGCCTTTCAGGCTGGCGAGTCGGTGAACATGGGCGGTTCACCGTCCTTCAGCACTAGAGCCCCTGACTGGCAGGGTGTCCGACCCCGCCGAGACGTGGCCTGCAGGTCTCCACCTCTCTGCGTGGATTTGGTTTATGGGTATGAGGTGAGAAGTTGGTGGTTTGACTGGAAGAGATTGGCTTTTGCCATGCGATGATGTCCCTTTCGGGTGGGTGATGTTGGCTGGCAGACAGGGGGAGGACAGGGAGGGTACAGCGACTCCGTATAAGCCGGGTTTATC
>JBLNAU010000358.1:0-3686 GCA_050259515.1 Syntrophothermus sp. | reverse complement strand
GACGTGAAGTTACTCGATAAAACACAGACCCTTGCCTCCAAAGAGGAGGTGAGTGATTTTCAGGATGTGGAAAGCTTCCTCAGAAATGGCGGGCAGCGTGGACCCCAACGCCGCGTCCTGCGTGAAGGCACCTACGCGATCAATCTCGTGCAGTTCATCGTCATCACCGATGGACGCGTCTACTCGCTGCCGCTCAGCCGTGAGGATACGGATGTCATCCAAAAGATGGCGAACGTGATCGCCGAGCGCAATGGCTTTGTGCCCGTCATCATCAAGGATACCGATGACAAGATCGGCATCGCCACTGTCCATGATGGACCATCGCTTGGTCAGGGGGAGATCATCGCTCCCGTTGTGGGCGATGACCCGAAAATTGCCGATACCTATCATAATAAATTCCAGGACCCTGATAAGTTCCTAAAAGCAGGCGGCTTTCGTGGTCGCCAGTTACAGGTTCTCGTCGAAGGCACCTACTATGTCAATCGTCTATTCGCCACTGTCGAAATGATCCAAAAGACGATCATTGAAGTTGGGAATGTCGGAGTCGTTGTCTCTTATACAGGTGAAACCGGCGAAGACCTGTCAGGAATGGAATATCGCCATGGTGAACTGGTCACACGCGGCAAACGTGGCGTCTGGGAAGAGGCTCTCCTGCCGGGCAAATATGCATTTAATACCTATGCGGGCAAGGTTGTCTCAGTACCTACCACGAACTTCATTCTCAAATGGATCAGCACTCAAACCGGCTCACACCATTTTGACGAGAATCTCACCGAAGTCTCACTGATTACCAAGGATGCCTTCGAGCCGTCCCTGCCGCTTTCGGTGGTGGTTCACATTGACTACAAAAAGGCGCCGCTGGTGATCCAACGCTTTGGCGATATCAAGCGCCTTGTCGAACAGACCCTTGACCCGATGGTGGCGGCCTATTTCAAGAACATCGGCCAGACGCGCACCTTGATCCAGTTGTTGCAGGAAAGAAGCGACATCCAGAAAATTGCAAGTCAGGAGATGAAGATAAAGTTCGAGCATTACAATCTGGAGCTGGAAGAAGTGCTGATCGGCACACCATCCTCCCCCGCCGGGGATGTGCAAATTGAAACCATCCTCACACAGCTGCGCTCACGACAGATTGCCACCGAACAGGTGGAAACCTATGGCCGACAGGAGCAGGCTGCAGTGAAGGAACGTGAACTTCGCGAGGCACAATCCCGCGCCCAAATGCAGACCAGCATTACAGAATCCGAGTTGAGCATCAACGTACAGGCCAACCAGGGTAAGGCGGAATATCAACGTTCCATTCAGCAGGCCGCGCAGATCCGTGCGTTGGCAGAAGCGGAAGCTGAGAAAATCGCGCGCCTCGGTATCGCACAGGCTTTGGCGACCGAAGAACAGGTTAGAGCCTATGGTGGACCGCAGTTCCAGGTCACGCAACAGGTGCTCAACCGCATTTCCGAAGCGGTCCAACAGTCCAAAGTGGATGTCGTCCCGCGCGTGATTGTGGGTGCAAATAAGGACAGCGGTTCCGGCAATATCATGGAGGCGCTGCTCGCCATGCTGCTTTCTGACCGCTTTAGTGCTCTTGCAAACAATGGAAATGGGAAGGCACGTTCGGAGGAGGCCGAAAAGCTTCTCAACGATATTCGAGGAAGCATGGCAGACAAGAAAGAGTAAGCGAATGGGATCAACGGGCGGCCTCAGGGTCGCCCGTTATTTTTCGAATAAAACCGAATGGTTTTGCGTTAACAGATTGGCGAAAGCAAACAGAAAACATGGAAAGCTTCCAGGAAGATGGCCGGGAAATCGGTGAGGCAGATCTCGTGAAGCGGGCGCAGCACGGCGAGCGAAACGCATTTAGTGAGCTGGTCCGCCTGCACGCCCGGGGAGTCACGAACGTGATCTATCGCATGTGCGGTAATGTGCAGGTGGCCGAGGACGCTGCCCAGGAAACCTTCATTCAGGCCTGGCTGCATCTGCCCTCCTACCGCCCGCATAGCTCCCTGCGCAGCTGGCTGTACCGCATCGCTGTCAATACTGCGATTGACATGCTGCGCAAGGAGAAGCGCATTCTGCCCGGCGAGCTGGAGGAGATGCCGTTACAGGACCCGGGTCTCAGCCCGGAAGCGGTCTTCACCCGGCAGGAACGGGCTGCCCTCGTACAAGAAGCGGTGCTGTCCCTGCCGGATGCCAGCCGGGCGGTGCTGGTGCTTCGAGAGTATGAAGGCATGTCGTATCACGAGATTGCAGAGGCGCTTGACATTCCCACTGGAACGGTCATGTCCCGGTTGAATTATGCCCGCAAGTTATTAAGAGGAATGCTGGAGCAAAAGTTATCCGTACGAACGGAGGCAGAGCATGTCCAAGCATATTGAAGAGTGGCTGGGCGCCTATCTGGATGGAGAGTTGCAGGGCAGCCGGTTGCAGCATGTGGAGATCCATCTGGCGCAGTGCTCCCCCTGCCAGGCAGAGCTGGCGAAGCTGGAAAAACTCTCCCGCCTGGTGAGTGAGGTGCCCGAGCCTCAGTTCGCCGCTCCCGAACGCAGCGCGGCTCAGGTCATTCTACGCCTGCCGGCTGCACAGGCCATCCAGGTGAGGACAAGAGTTTTCTCAATGGGCTGGTGGATCGTTCCGGTGGGGCTCCTGGCTGCCTGGGTATTTATAGGTACTTCATTTTTTATTAGTGATCTCCTGTCCGTGGTGGGTGCGCTGGGATGGCTGCACAGTGTTTCCGGCTGGCTGACTTCCGGCCCGGGGACACAGGCATTCTGGTCGAGCACCCTGGGGCAGTTTGGCATCCTAAGTGGAAGGAATCTGATTGTTGCTTCGGTAGCGGAGGCGATCACCAAGTCCTCCCTTGCAGAGACCGGTTTGCAGATCTGGATCGCGCTGCTCTACCTGAGCTGGCTTGCGATCTGGTGGACGCGTTCTGCGCGTCAGCGGCTCAATTTGAAATCGTAGATGATCAACAAGGAGAATGAAATGGATCCCATCAAAATTCTAAAACGCGCCTGGACCATTCTGTGGAACTACCGGGCATTATGGGTCTTTGGTCTTGTGCTGGCCCTGGCGACTGCCAGCTCCACGGGCCGAGGCTCCAACAGCGGTGTGAAATATGAGCAAGGCCGGGGCGACCCGTCTATTACCTCCCATAGCATCCAGCAGGCCATCCAGGAATTGAAAAGGGCGTTCCAACAAGGCATTCCCGATCTGAAAATTTCCGGGCAGGAACTCACAACCTTCCTGTGGGTCCTCGGGGGATTCGTTCTCCTGATGCTTGTGGTCGCTATCGTGGTTGCGATTGCGCGCTATGTTTCCGAGACCGCGGTCATCCGCATGGTGGACGAATATGAGGCGAGCGGCGATAAAATGACCGTCCTGCAGGGCTTGCGGGCCGGCTGGTCGAACACTGCCTGGCGGTTGTTCCTCATCAACCTGATCGTGAGCCTGCCCCTTATCCTGCTCATGCTCGTGCTGATCTCGACCGGGGTGGGTATCTATTTTGCCATTACGAGAGGCAGCGAAAACTTCGCCGCGGTGAGCACGATTGCCCTGATCGGTTTCATCTTCCTGTTGATCTTCCTGGTCGTCATCCTGACCATCCTGCTTCGGCTGCTGCGCAATTTCTTCTGGCGGATTTGCGTGCTGGAGGGTGCCAGTGTTCGCGAGTCCCTGCGAAGAGGATTCGA
>JBLNAU010000357.1:0-10236 GCA_050259515.1 Syntrophothermus sp. | reverse complement strand
TAATTCATCACAAGTGGAATATCATCCTTCTTTTCGGATACCAGTTGTCATGTAATCCGGCTGACTTCTTGATCATTATAAAGGTGTCTTACGTAGATGTCATAGCTGCCCTGGCGTTTGTCTTCCCGTACAAAAACGAGCAATCGAAGCGGGTTAAGCGAGTGCGCCGGAAAGTCGAAAGACGCAAAGGGAGTATTGCAAAATAGGCTTAGTAGTAACTGCCTTTTTTCTTGACTCCCATGCTCAAACTATCCCTCCAACCAAAGTTGCGATCCTTCCGGCAAGTGAGCGGTCACATCCAGTCTCATTTTCAGTTCAACGCCGTATGCTCCCGGTGCCAGGAAATCCAGGAATAGGGTAGGCGACGGCAAATTAGCAGCGGAGAAAGCGAATGTGAAAACATCTGAATCATCGGAGCTCGTCGGAGAGTGTAAAGGTGCCACATGGAAATTTCTCGCGGCAATATTGTTATTCGTGCTTAATAATCGAAAGATTTGCTCAGAGGATAACTCATTGACAAGCTCTGCTGGATCCGGAATGGGATCGGAATCGCTGGTACAACCGATGGTAGCAATAACGTCGACAGTTGTTACCCGGTCAGATATATTTCTGTTCTAGGTTACCTGTGAGGACAGAAGATCCAATTGATTTTGGACTGGAGGCGGGCGAACGCCCAGACTAATCTGGATTGGCCCATCGGACGCCAGGACAAAACCAACCGAGCTGTGGTAGGTCTGATGAATATCCCGGCCGGACAGAAGGGTCGTCACTTGCCAGTATGGGGAAGGATCCACGCCTGCCTTCGCAAGCTGCTCAGAGAAGCGCTTCCGGATATGAGCATCCCCACCCCAAAGCAGCCGCACATACAGGAACAGGGTAAACGCCACTTGCCCACTATCCGGGCTGATGGAGTAGCTAAAACCCACTGAGCCACCCGGGATTCGTACATCCGCAGCACGCAACGAGTACCCATAGGCTTCTTCTACAAAATACAACAACTCATCTGCTCGAGCGCGCAGCCCGGCGGGATAAAGCAAGTGAGAGAGCGCTGCGCTCTGAAGATCATTCACGCGGTAATAAAACTCTATTCGCCCGGTGGTCAGCTCCAGGCCCAGCATTCGCAATTGCAGCTTGCGCGCGGGCACGTGAGGTATTTCATTGCAATAGGAAGAGACCAAAGCTTGCGCCGCCTGGGCACTGCTGACAGGAGTCTCGACATATAGTTTAAATTGATCCGCAGAACGTACGTTATGATGCCGACCAGCGATCCAGGCGCCGTAGCGTAATTCACCAAAAGCGGCAGCGCGGTGCCAAGCCAGTAGTTCTTCCAACCATTCTGAGTTCACAGGTTGGGCAAGCTGAGCTACCAACCCTGCCGCATTGGCAAGGCGCTGTGCAGGCAGCAGATCTGGTCCACCAGGATCAACAACATAGCGCAGTTGAGAATCTGCGCTCGTAAACACCCACTCCAGCGGGAAACCATCGCCAGTCAGGGTGCTGAATCTCCACGCCATCTGACGGTCAACGGGGGAACGCTTTTCCGCGAGATAGGACTGATGCAATAGAAGGGCCAGCGCAGTGCTGGCACGCGCGGCAGCAAGTGGAGCAGTTTCACCAAATCTATCGAGGATTGCTTGAATATCAGCGTGATGAACCATGTAGTATCTTAATCCAGCCGGGTGTTGTACGCTATAGCTCACCGTACAACACCCATCTCCAATCAGCCAAACTTGAAGTCCAAATGTGTCAAAACGCCTGCTTGGGCATTTACCTGCCCAGTCTGAGGGTCGAGTCCGGGGGCATTAACCATCACTGTGTATTTTCCTGGTTGAAGCCCATCAAGGCGATATTGACCTTGGCTATTTGTAGTGGCAGCAATATCACGGTGAGTAGGACTATCGCCCGTGATGAGTACTGTTGCCCAACCCACCGACTTGCCCGCGGAATCAGTCACCACACCGGCGATGGCAGCTTTTCCAGGCGAAACCGGCTTGCTAAAAAAATCCATAGCTTAAGGTACCTCATTGCTCCAGGCAATCACATTATCGAACATATCCTGGACAAAGCGAGTCGCCGAGTTGCCACTCAGTGCACCGTTTGTATGCACACCAACTCCGTAACGACCGTCATCGCCCTCATAGGTAATCCACACGGGTCCGCCGCTTTGACCACCAGCCGTGTCTATATCATAGTCAAAAGTACGCTCATTGGTTGTTTTGATGGGTCCCGACATCAGCCACTGGGTACCATCCGGCTTATCCCCGGGATAACCAGAAACATTGATATTGAAGCTGCTTAACGCATCATCACTATGCACCTGGTACCCAAACCAGCCCAACTGATCTCCCATCCGGTTATCAGGCGGCAGGAGGATTGCCCCGTAATCGAAGTTGCTATCCCGGTTGAGTGTCCAGCCTTGCACCGATCGGAAGTCTGTCGCCAGGCAGGAACCAAATGGGAAGTTCATTCCATTGCGCCCAGGAATGATTTCGATCTGTTGAGCCCAGCCACCTTGGTCAGCCATATAGACGACATGCCCAGCCGTGAGCAAAATGCGCGGACCGACCAGCCAGCCCGTCCCTATCCAGCCGCTTCCATCGGCAGCGGTGATGCGCAGGGAAGCTATGCAGCGCCATGGATAGTCAGTTGTACTCGTGATCTGCAGGCGCTCGTCAGTGCCGATCACTACTTCTGGAACGGGAGCTTTCTTCGCCTCGCGCAGGGCAGCCCGCTGGGCATCCGTCCCATAGCTCGCCCAGTACGCATCCAGCATTTCGGATTCGTTCATGGATGCCAATTCAATGTTGCCTCCTGGAGGACGAACGTTTTCCACCCCTGAGGCGTTCAATACTGCCTCCACGGTAGGCTGACTAGGAACGCCAATCTGGCCGAATTCGGGCAGGGAGGCATGCTTATTGGATGCTGGCAGATGGCCCATGAATAAAGCATTCCTAGCTCTTGATCTCTTAACTTTTGTAGGCATGGTCAATTTCCTTTCTATAACTAAAACGTCTCACCGACGAACACCATTGTCGAATTGGTGCTTATCGGGTTCAACCGCCGAATGGAATTATCATTCCCAACAATGGTATAGGTGATCTGGTAGGTGTCCTGGGAAGCGTCGAACAAGGCAATATGCAGGCGTTGGCGCAGGTCGCTGCTGACCGTGCTGCCGACCGTTCCAGCCGCACTGCCGGAAGATCCGCTGCCTGCCGAACCGGCAGCAGGAATGCTGACAGGCCCTCCTGCTCCACCGAATTCCAGGCGCGCCTCGCGCTTGTAATTATGGGCAGTGTCCTGATAAAGGATCTCAGCAAAGACGGAGCGTATGCTGTTGCGGTCGAAGATGGGGATGAACTCGATATCCAGCGCATCCTCGAAGGAATCATCCACCGCAATCGTGCTGGCGGTCGTGGTACGGGTCGGACTGGTGCGCACAGAGCCATCGATCAGGTGATGCTCGAAGAAGTAGGTGATCGTGCGTTGATCCACGTTGGTCAGGCGTAGCTTCCAGACCTGTTCCTGGCTATCCGGCCGCAGGGAGACAACGGTGTCTTTTGAGAAAACACCGGGGTCCTCGTAATGCAAATGGACATCGGTATCCTTGACCGCGCACCAATCGATATCGCCAGGAATGATGTGCAATTCCAAAAAACCGAAATCCTCAAATGGATTGACGAGCAGGGTACGGTCTTCGGTGGTTTTGACTGGCAGCTCATAGCTCAGCTTTTCACCCTCCCAGCCGGAGAGGGGATCGAAGTGATATTGGGTTCCCAGTTTGTACGATGTATCTTTGCGCCGGTCCATAAATGTGGAAAACTTCTGTTCCATGGGGCTGGTCTTGTCAAACGTCATATCCTTATGCTTCACGCCCACTTCAGGATCGGTCGGATCACCGTAATCGAGCGCCAGCTGGGCAGAGATCAACCCAATACGATCGAAGTCGATCGGTGCATCGGCAACAATATCGATGGTGCGGAAGAAGAAACTGTCCAAATCGATATCGAAAAAATGTCCCGGGCCGATGTCCTGGGTCAACAGACCGATGAAGCCCTGTGGGTTGTAACTCTGCTGCACCGCCTCTGTGCGAGTGTACCGTACAGTGACTTCTTTATCTTCCTCCTGATTCACGATCTGCATTTTGAACGCCAGGCTCACACCCATTCCAGGCGCGCCACCTGGCTGGCTCCCGCCAGGTTGTCCACCACCGGCCTGTCCGCCGGCCGGCTGGCTGCCACCCGGCTGGCTTCCGCCAGGTTGTCCGCCACCTTGCGGTGTGGTAGCAGGAGCCGCGGCTCGAGCAAGCGTGGCCGTCAGGGTCACCGGGTTCCCGGGGCGGCCCATCCCTCTGATCACAACCCGGCGGTCATTTGGATCGCCGACCCGGCCAGCCGCCTGCGCCTCCGTGAAACCATGGGCATCACCGCCGGTCACCTGCGCCAAATTCCCGATGACGCCGATGGCCACCTGGCGGCGGCGCTGCGTGAGCGCAAGATTATAGGCCGCTCTGCTGTTGTTGCCCTCAAAGCTGGCATACGAATCCACGGTCACCTGTTTCGGGTCCGCGAGCTGGGTCTGGATCCAATTACGGATCCGGGCAGCATTCCCGTTCCAGGTGGCGTCAGGAGAGCTGTCGTTGAGGTAGCCTTGGTAAAGCGGGCTGGGGGGGATGGATGAAAAACCGGACGCCTCCGGATCCTCGAAGTGAAAGTTGGCAATAAAAGCAGTGGGAAGAGCTGGAGGCGGTGGATATTCTGCGCGCAGATTAAGCGTTGTCCCGGCCGCCAGGTCAAGGGTGAGCTGGCGCCCGTTCAGGGTCCGCTGCGTACCATTGATGCTGACCACTGGCGGCTGTTCCCCACCTTGGAACGTCAGTGTTTCCTGCGTCCCTGCGCTAGAGGGTGTGAATTCGATCCGGTAATCGCTGGCGGCATCTGCCGGCGTGCGCATAGCAGGAGATAGGACCGCCTGGGGAAGCGAAGCGGCCCCCCCTGCTTCGGGATGACTCGCCGAAGAGGCTCCTGCGCTGCCCGGTTGGGAACCGCCTGCTGGCTGCGAAGTGCCGCCCGGCTGTGAACCGGTGCCCGCATGAGAGCTTCCACCCTGCTGGGAGCCGGCGCCTGCCTGGGAACCGCCGCCCTGTTGCGAGCCACCGCCCGGCTGGGATCCACTGCCCGCTTGCGCACCACTGCCAGGCTGCGAGCTGCTGCCCGCATGTGAGCTTCCCCCTGACTGGGCGCCTCCACCCTGCTGGGTACCACTCTGGCCACCTCCGCCTGGTTGGGTTCCGCCGGTATTTCCACCGAGGCCGGGAATGTTGGCAGCCAGGTTGCCGAGACCCGGAATATTGGCCGGCAGGTTGCCAATACCAGGGATATTGACTCCACTGGTCGCCTGGCTGGGGAATTGCACTGGGGGCAGGGTGGGCTGGAACCACTCAGCCAGCAATTTGTCCTTCAAAAAATCCAGCGCCCATTTTTCCTTATCTGCTGCATCGGCGGCGTTCGAGAAGTTAATGACCTTGATCTGGATCTTGCCTTCCTGTTTGAGCTTTTCAAAAGCGGCGTCCAGGCCGGCCCGCAGGTAAATGGGAACACCGCCGGCGACAAACCCCGCGCCGAAGTCCAGGCCAAGCTTGAGGGAATCGTATACACGCTTGTAGTTGAGCGTGATCTCCACATCCAGGGAGGGGCGCAGGATGGTGAATCTGAGCTGATAGATCACGCCGACCGGACCGCCGCCCTCCTTAAACACCTGTTCCATCACCGTGGCGCCGGACTGATCAAGCGTCAGGCTGAAGGCGGCCGATTCGTTGCCCTGCAGGGATGGATTGGAAGCGCCCAATATCTGCTCGACAAAGGTGGGAGCATTACTACCGGCCGGGGCCGCACTCGTTCCCCCCGGTCCCTGCAGGTTGAGGGCGATGCACTGCACGGTGCCGCTATCGAAGGGCACAACCGAAAGACGAGGTTGCCCGTTGGAGAGGCCGGCACATTTGGTGAGGATCTCTTTCTCGGTCTGCTCATCGAGTGCCAGCTCTGTTTCAATCATCAGGAACCCGCCTCCTGGTATGCCGGCATCCGCCACCGCTGGGCGGTACTTGATCAGTGTGAACTGGGCATCATTGTTCGGACCACGCCGCGCCAGCTTGACGGGCCCGGGTAAATACCAGAATTGGTCGGGGTCGGCGTGATCGGAAAAGACCTGCACGCCGTTCACGGTAAAACTCTTGCTGCCTAATTGTTGCATCGTTCCTCCTACGGGTTGCCGACCGGCAGGATCACAAGATCATGTGTATCGTGCTGAGGGTCGCGCGTAAAGGCAAAGCCATCGAGAAAGACAGTTGTCAGCTGCGTGGTGTAGCTGCTCTTCTGCGGATCCACATAGTCGAATTCAAAGAAGGCCTGTTCGTCCTTGGAGCGGAAAGTGAACGAGCTGGCAAAGCTCAACGCATTGTCATCATCCTGGTACAGGAAATCCACCTGGATGCGATCCACATTGCAAGCGGCAAAATCGACCTGCTCCGGTTTGACCATGACCACCCGGTGACCCTTGAGGTCGGCACGCAGGATGATCTGGTTGGCGAGCGTCTGTGAGACCGGCAGATCCGCCTCGGTGTTGTCGGTTAGCAGGAATTTGACATTGTATTGGATCACGCGTTGGTCGCGATCCACCAACGGGACAGTGAAGGTCTGAGGTACTTTGCCATTGGTGCTGCTGTCAAACACATAGGACTGCTGGGTAAACACGCTGTTGGCATCATCCCGGTAGGCGACGTCGACGAAGACCATTGCCACCTGATTCCAGTTGACGGCCGGAACAATCAACACCGTGCGCTTGTTGGGACGTGGATCGCGCAGGATCACTTCCTGCTGGTCGGTCGTCTTCCAGTCCCAGGCGATATCGTGATTGTCATGCGCCCGAAAAATAACCTTATAGTCGAACGCTTTCTTTTGGGGGTCACGCAGGAAGAACGGCCAGAACACCTCCGGCTGCTCTTTACTGAGCAAAAATGTGTCGTTGAGACTGATCTGGTGATCGGGGTCGTTATAGCGCAGCTGCACTTCCACATTGGGATAGACCTCGAAGGGGAAACTCAGCGTCGTGATGGGGACGTTGATGATGGAATACAACCCATCACTGCGCGGATTGATCTCCAGTTCCCCGTTGATGAAGTTTGCCGGCGGGCTTTCCAGGAGCGCCGGACGGTCGGCCGTGTCCACACCCTGGAACGTCACCTTATAGTTATAGGTCACATCGCGCACCATTTGCTTGTTCTGTAGAATGCTTGCCCAGTCCACACTGGCCTTGAGAGTCGCTGCATCCAGGATCACATTTTTCGGCTCGTTCCCATACTGGAGCGAAACATTGACCGAAATGATGGAATCGTGCTCGAGGTCCGCCCGGTTGATGATGTTCACCCTGCGTCGCTTGAAGAAGTCGGAGTCGATGTTGACCGCATGGACGTAGTCGTCGAGGTTGATGGTCCCGCCATCCCGCAGGGCGCGCGTGAGACCCTGTAGATGTGCCTGCGGGAAGATCGAGCGCCGCACGGTGGTGCGCTCCGTCATGTTGAAGTTGAACATTTTTTGATCGATGCGCGTCAAGTCGACGTTCTTATAGCTCAGGGTGGCCACGCCGGCCCAGCCGCCCGTCACCGCCAGGTTGTTGAGCGCCAGGGCGGTATCTGTAAATTTGTCCCAGCCATCTTTTTCGGTCGAGACCGGGTTGATCGAGGGCTGGAAGAAGGTGTGCATGATCATATCCTTGACTTCGGTCACCGCTTTGTTGCGGTCGGAGATGACACTGCCGGCATCCTCCCCTTCGGGAACGAAGGTGTTCACTTCGATGTTGATCACCTGGTCTTCGATCAGTTTATCGATGACCTTATCCACCTCGGTGGAGAGGAAGAACACGCTGGCCGAAAAGGATTCCTCGAAATGCTTCTGGACGCGATTCCAGTCCGCGGTGACCTTGACGTTGAAGGCGGGCCGCAGCGCCAGGAAACTGAGCGAGTAAACGATCCCAATCGGCTGGAGCACACCCTTGAGCGATTCTTCGATGAGCGTTACGCCGTACTGGTCGAGCTGCACCGAGAAGCTTGCCTGGTTATCGCCATACAGGGAGGGCTTGGCGAAGTGATCGATCTTGAGAACAAACTCAGGCAGGTCCTCCGGTTTGGGATCAGGCGGGGGTGCAGGGATCTGTCCCCCGGGGGCCGGGGGCTCCACCGACTTCTTGCCCAGGATCATCAGGCGCACCGACCCATCCTCCACGATGACCGGGATCAGGTTCGGCTCCCGGTCCAGGGCGTATTTCGTTCGCAGTGTCGCGCGGATCTGGTCTTCGGTATCCTTGTCGATGCCCAGATTCACATCGAAATCCAGAAATCCGCCGCTGCCCGCTTCGCCGGTGAACTTGATCAGGTTGAAGGAGGCTTCCCCGTTAATAAGGGTCAGATGGGGCATCGCCGGCAGGTAGTAAAACTGGTTGGTAGCAGGGTCGTGGTCCCGAAATACCGAAACGCCACGAATAATGTCATAAGGGGGGTTGAGATAGAGCATGGGAGTCTCCAGTTGCTCGGCATTCGGAAGGTGAATGAGCCGGTACGACCCTGGCCCATTCACCTTCCGAGGGGCCGCTTCAAGCCGTTGGCAATTCCAGGATAATGGTCTGGTCGGTGGTCGCCGTCGAGCCGACCTTGCGCTGGGAGTTGTCGTTCATAAAGAAGGTCGCTTCCCAGGCATAGTGGTTGCAGGTGGGGTCACAGATTCCGGTCCGGAAGGCCTGGTTCTCCTTTTTGGCCGACGAAAAGACAAAGTCTTTGCGCTCCAGGATCAGGTTCGGATCGTCTTCATAGGACACTGATACGCGCACCAGCTTGTATCCCGCAAAGTCCAGTAGATCGGTCACCACCAGCGCTTCCACAAAACCGACAAAGGGCTTGGGGACCACGATGGTATTGCCGCTGGCCGTCTGCATCTCAATCGTCCTGACGGTGCCATCCATCAGGACCGCGGTGCCCGAATAGGTGAGCTGCCCATCCTCAGCGTCGATGACCGGGAAGCTCCAGTCAGAGAAGGGGGTGTTGGCGTTCAAGGTGACAGACTTGCTCTGGGAATACTTGTTCTTTGGATCCGCATAGTTCAGGTCCAGGAAGATGTTGGCGATGCGGTTTTTCAGGTCGCCTGCTGCAATGGCTTTGACTGTTTTCAGCCCATTGAATGGGTCGTTGATGAACAGATTCTTCGCCCGCCCCTCCTGCTCTGCCACCTGGTATTCCTTGCCATCCTTCATGAAGTACTTGACCCGGTACTTGTAGGATTTGCGGAAAGGCTTAAAGATGACCTCCTGGAACAGGTGCGTGGTCTTGTCTTTCGTCAGGATGAAACTGTCTTCGAGGGGCCCCACGTTCATTTCCTGATCTTCATAGGTGAGCGTAACCTGGACGGAGTCCACTTGGCTCCAGTTCAGATCCCCGGAAGCGATATCCACACTCAGGATACCGACATCATCCACGCCGATCGTCAGGTTGCCTTCGTTCGTCTCGATCTCCGGCGATTGATAGATCTGGCTGGCACCCTTGTAGTTGACTTGGTAGGAGTATTTGTACATCCACTGCTTGTCATGATCCAATTGCTGGTTGATAAACGCAGCAAAGTGACCGACATCATCGGGGTGGCTCAGCACCACCTCGCCTTCGGGCTGGCCTTCCGCCAGGTTCGCCATGGGCACATCATCATAGACCAGCTTGACTTCCACGCTGTGGATCGGCAGATGCTCGAAATCGGCATTGACCGCCGTGTCGACACGCAGCTGCTTGAAGAACGGGTTGTTCAGATCCGCCTCGATCGCGTAATCTTCCCACTTGATTGGGCTGCCGGTTTTGTCTACCAGGTTGGTGATATTGGGCAGGGTGCCCTGGGGATTGATCCCGTATATCTCCGTTTTACTGTTTTCGTACACCACATCGAAGGAGTCGATCCTGGTTTTCATAATGTCACGCGTCGTATTCTCGATGCCATTCGGTTGTTTGCGTTGGTCATCCGGCACGGGCGAGAGCTGGGCGATCATCATTTTCTCAGCCTTCTTTTGCACAGTTTCCAACGCCCAATCCGACACCTCTTTTTCCAGGTCCGGGTCGATCGGCGAGTTGGACTCCACTTTCACGCCGATGGATTGCGAGGCGATCATCTGCTCGCGCAGGGTTTCGCGGTATTTGTCATCCGACCAGAA
>JBLNAU010000356.1:0-2858 GCA_050259515.1 Syntrophothermus sp. | reverse complement strand
AGACTTTATCTAATATATAGGCAAAGGACGATCATGCTCGAAATTCGTCTACTTGGGAAATTTGACATCAAAGACGGGGAAAATCCGATCAATATCGCCTCGCGCCCGGCACAATCCCTGTTCGCATACCTGGTTCTCAGCGCAGGGATTTCCCACCGCCGCGAAAAACTGGCGGGAATGTTATGGCCCGACTCCTTTGAAGAGACAGCCAGGAGTAACCTGCGCCATGCGTTATGGCGGATTCGTAAAGCCCTCCCCACGCACCAGGCGGCAGAATACCTGCTTGCGGATGATCTAACCGTTAGCTTCAATGCTTCCTCAGAATTCTGGCTGGATGCTGACCAGATTGAGAAACTCAGTGAAAATTCGTCCGCAGAGGAGCGAATGGCTGTGCTGGGGGAGTACCAGGGTGAGCTGCTGCCTGGTTTCTATGAGGACTGGGTGATGCTGGCGCGGGAGCATCTATCTTCCGTGTACGAACATCACATATCCAGGCTATTATCCCTGCTCCAGGAGCAAAAGCGCTGGCTGGATATTTTGGAGTGGGGGGAACGCTGGATCCAACTGGGGCACAAGCCTGAGACTGCCTATCGCGCCTTAATGATCGCCCATGCGGCGAAAGGGGATATGTCGAGGGTCGCGGGAACGTATGAGCGTTGTGTAAAGACCCTCAAGGAACTTGGGATCGATCCTTCGGATCAAACGCGGGATCTGTACGAAAGATTGAAATCTGGAAAAGAAATCCCGCAGCCGGTACCCATCGTCCGTGAGAGAGAGAAGCCGGTCTCCAAAAGAACGAATCTGCCGATTCCGTTGACCAGTTTTATCGGCCGGGAAAAGGAATTGAGTGAGATCCTGCACATGTTCGGTCAGAACCGGCTTGTTACGCTGCTGGGATCTGGAGGCGTGGGGAAAACCAGGCTGGCGATCCAGGCCGCCAATCAATTATTGGACAGGTTCAGGGATGGGATCTGGTGGATCGACCTGGGCGGCTTGAACGATGGGCTGCTGGTTCCCCGGGAGGTCGCCCGGGTGATGGATCTGGTCGATCGTGAAAACCAGCCCGTCCTAGATCTGCTGGTCAGCCAGCTTTCCTCAAAACAAACCCTGCTTGTATTGGATAACTGTGAACATCTGATCTCTGCCTGCGCCCAACTGGCTGACCGGCTGTTGGGCGGTTGTGAAAACTTAAAGATCCTGGCGACGAGCCAGGAAGCCCTGGATATCTTCGGCGAGGCCACCTGGCATGTCCCCTCCCTATCCCTGCCGGATGCGGATTCATCCATCCAAAGCCTGGAGCATTTTGAGAGTGTGGGTCTTTTTGTCGAGCGCGCAAAGATCATTCAACCATCCTTTCGTCTCAACGATCAGAACGCAGGATCGGTGGTGCAGATCTGCCGCCGCTTGAGCGGTATTCCCCTTGCGATCGAGCTGGCCGCAGCCCGGGTCAGGCTCCTGAGTGTGGAGGAAATTGCCAGCTGGCTGGACGATCGCTTTGGCCTGCTCACCTCCGGTAGCCGGGCCTCGCTGCCCCGCCACCAAACGTGACGAGCCACTCTTGATTGGAGTCACGATCTGCTCACAGAACAGGAGATGGTTCTCTTCCGGCGCGTGTCAGTTTTTTTCGCTGGCTTCACCCTGGCAGGTGTGGAAGCTGTCTGTGGATTTCATGAGTTTAAACGCGGGGAAGTTCTTGGCCTCCTCGGCCGCCTGGTCGATAAATCCCTGGTCGTCGTCGAGCAGACCCAGCCCTCAACGACCCGCTACAAACTGCTTGAAACCATCCATGAATATGGGCGCGAAAAACTCGATCAGGCCGGAGAAGCAGCTGATCTGCGGAACCGGCACCTTGAATATTTTGTCGAACTGGCGGAACAGGCAGAAAAGAATACACTCAGCGCGGACTTTGTAAAAAATCACCGGCTGCTGGATGAGGAAATGGATGAGATCCGCGTGGCCATGGAGTGGGCCATTCAGTCCCGGCAGGCGGCCATGGTCTTCCGCCTGTCAGCTGCGTTGTATTACTTTTGGTATCAGCGCGGCTTGACCGGTCCTGACCGGCAGGAGCAGCCTGGCGATGCGCTGCCCCTGGTGGAAGGGATGGAAAAAAAACCGGCAATGGCCAGGACTATCAACGCCATGGGATTCTTATATTGGGCGGACGTTGTTCCTGTAAACCCGCCCGGCCAACCGGAGGAGTCATTTTCCACCGGCAATAAATTGGGCGATAAGCTGATCATCGCCCAGTCACTCTGCAACCTGGGTTTAGTCGCGGTCACCGGGGGTCGCTACAGGGATGCTTATTTCTTTTTTAAGTGCAGCCTGGACCTGTTCCAGGAACTGGGCGCTCGCTATAGTGAATACGCCTGGTCCCTGACCTTTATGGGCGATGTTGTCTTTCACCTCAATGACCTGCAGGCTGCCCGGTCCTACTATGAGCGGGGCATCCATGCCCTCCGGGAGCTGGAGAATCGCAATTTCCTTGCCTATGCTGTTCGCCGGCTTGCGCAGCTGTCCTGGTACTGCGGAGAATATGAAAAAGCAGCTCGGCTTTGCAGGGAAAGCCTGACGATCAACCAGGAGCTGGGAGATGTGCGTGGCATCCTCGCCAGTCTCTCTGGCTATGCGGCAATCGCAACTGGCCAGGGCCGGCTCGCCCATGCTGCACAATTGTTGGGTGCCGTCGAAAGGCTGCTGGAGTCCAGAAATATCCGGCTGGTGTATATGGATCGCCTGGAGCGCGAGCGGAACGTTTCAGTTTTAAGAGGCCAGCTTGACCCGGCCGCCCTGCAGGATGCCTGGCAAATGGGGACAGCAATGGACCTGGAGGAGGCGGTTGCGTTTGCCTTGCATGAGTC
>JBLNAU010000355.1:0-12330 GCA_050259515.1 Syntrophothermus sp. | reverse complement strand
AGCCGCTGGTCATGCCGCTTCTTCCACGCGACTCTCACGCCTGGATGAACATCGACTCGCCTGACCAGGGCTTTAAATTCGAATACGTCATACAGGCCTCCATCAAGCGGACGGTGATCGAGTTCGAGAAAACAGTGAATGGGCTGCGGGGGGATCGGGTGAGGTTATTTGAAGATGGGTGAATAAGTACACAAGTAGGCAGGTAAACAGGTACACAAGTAGACAGGTAAACACGTACACATGGGGTGCTATAATGATTCAAGCGTCGCCTCTTTCCATGCGGAATTCAGCCATGCTCGAGACTCTGGCTCATCTTTACAAGCGGGGAACGGTTCCCTTCCGGAGTATATCTGCCCTCTCCGATGCAGAGGCGATCGACATCATGCGGGCTCTTTATAGGGAAGGTTCCGTCATCTGGGAAAGATTCAAGGAGCCTGCGGACTATTTACAGCTTCGCAGGCAGGTTGAAGAATGGCTGCGGCAGGAATTCATTGCCAAGGGAGGCCAGCCCCGGACTGACTATCCCATCTATATGGTCTGGGGGAGGTCGAAATGGATGGAGACCATGATCGATGAAATCACACTGGCAACAACTATGGAAATCCAGGTGCCGCTATCGTTGTTTAATGAAAAAGTGGTGAGCTTTACATATCCGGACAGTATGGTCTCATTCATGCTGAACATGGAAAGAAATCCTGATTATTATCTGCCGGAGTATCACGGACAGGTATTTACCCTGGCAGAAATGCGCTCGATTTTAGAAGCAAATGGATTGCCCGGCTATAAGTGGGGGGCAGAGCTTCCAAGTGATATGGCAAACTATATTGAAGCTCAAATTTGGGATGATGAGCCGCTTCAACTTTATAAGCAGATAAATGGTGATTACAGTGTAAAGCAAACATAGAAGTGATAGCGGAAAATCCATCATCAGGTGAGATTGTTACGATAGAAAAACAGGTAAACAAGTCGCCCACTTGTTTACCTGTTTCCTTGTCTACTTGTATACCTTTACCCTTACAGCTTCTCCAGCTCCCCCACCAGTTTATCGAGCACGTCGAACCCGCCCTGCCAGAACGTACGACTGCGGATATCGATGCCGGCGTCTGCCAGGATCCTGGCTGGCGCTTCCGAGCCGCCCGCGGACAATATTTTCAAATACTTTGGCTTGAAGGCCTCCCCCTCCAGTTTGTACTGCTGGTACAACGAGAAAACCAGCAGTTGTCCAAAGGCATAGGCGTAGACATAGAACGGCACATGATAAATATGCGGAATGGAGACCCACTCCCACTGGAATTCATCGCTCAGCTCCACCGCCTCGCCAAACTGTTCCCTGAGGTTCTCCATGTAGGCCGCGGCCAGATCGTTCACCGAGGCATTCTTCTGGATCATTTCATGGGCCTGCTTCTCAAACAGAGCGAAGTAGGACTGGCGCATGATGGTGGCATAGGCATCATCCACCTGTTTGAAGAGCAGGTCGCGGCGGACGGCTTCATCCTTCTCCTCCGCCAGCAGCTTGTCGGTCAGCATCATCTCGCCAAAGGTGGAGGCGGTCTCCGCCAGCGGCAGCGAGGAGTGGAACGTGAACGTGTTGTGATGGGAGGCCAGCATGGCATGGATGGCATGTCCCAGCTCGTGGGCCATGGTGGCCACATCGCGGGCGCGTCCCTGGTAGTTGAGCAGGACGTACGGGGTCATATCCGGCAGCACGGACGAGCAGAAGGCGCCATCACGTTTCCCCTTGCGGACCTCGCTGTCCACGTGCTGCTGATCGAAGACGCGCTGCGCCAGCCCGGCGAGCTGCGGATCAAAGGAGCGGAACGAATCGAATACCATTTTTGTGGCGGCGTCATATTCGAACTGTTTATCCGAATTGGCGATCGGGGCATAGATGTCGTACCGACGAAGCTGTTTCAAGCCCAGTTGTTTCGCTTTGAGCTTGAAATAGCGCTGGAAGATCTTCGTATTTTTCCGGGCAACATCCAGAAGGGCATCCACCGCTTCATCCGGAACATCGTTCTGCAGGTTGCGGACCGACATGGGGCTGGAGAACTTCCGCAGCTCAATGTTCTCATTGTGCCAGTCACGCGCCCGGGTCTGGTACATCTGTCCGAGGACCGTCGCGTCCTCTCCATAGACCCGGTACAGTTCCTGGTAGGCCCTGGCCCGCAGATCGGCATCCGGTCCCTGGACGTAGGCCATCAGCTGGCCGCGTGTAAGCTCGCGGGTCTCGCCATTCACCTCCAGCTTGAAAACATAGCGATTGGTGATCGCGTCGTACAGGGTGACCAGCGCCCCGGAGCCGGTCACATCCTTGAGGTTGATGATCTTTTCTTCCGCTTCGCTGAGTGTGTATGGCTTAAAGTGGCGGATCTCCTCCAGGTAATAGCGATAGTCGCCCGCGGCGCTCATCAGGCGTTCCGCGTTCCGCTCGTCGAGGTCCTTCCACCACAGGCTGAAGAAAAGGGTGCGGTTCTGCATCTGGGCTGCAAACTGCTGGATGCGCGCCATATACGTTTGCGCGATTTGATCCTGGGTGTTGGCCGCAAAGGACAGGCTGATAAAAGCGTAAATCTTGTTGATGATGCGCGTCGTCTGCTCGGAGGCGCGCACAAACTCCATGAACTGGTTGGGATCGAGATCCGGGACGAGCCTGCCGCGGATCCCTTCGAAGGCCAGGACCTGCTCCTCGGCATTATCGAATGCCATCTGCAGGTCGGGGCTGTCGAAGGAAGGGTAAAGCTCCCCAAGATTCCATGTGGTAGGGGCGTAGGCCATATAAATTCTCTCCTCTACAATTTTATATATCTCTTGGGGGACGGCAGCTGCCATCCTCCTCGAACATTAATTACAAACTGGAACGGATGTGGACGATGTCGCCATCCTTGACCAGGTATTCCTTGCCCTCCAGCCTCAGCTTGCCTTTGGCCTTCGCTTCGTTCATACCGCCCAGGCTGACGAGGTCATCATAGTGAACCACCTCCGCCCGGACAAAGCCGCGGGCCAGGTCGGTGTGGATCTCGCCGGCAGACTCCTGGGCGGTCGCGCCGATCTTGGTCTCCCAGGCCCGGACCTCATCCTCGCCGACCGTGAAGAACGACTGCACCTGCAGCAGCTCATACGAGAGACGGATCATCTTATTCAGGCTGAGCTCCTCGATGCCGTATTCCTGCATGAACAGGGCCGCGTCCTCGGGGGAAAGCTGGGCGATCTCCATTTCGAGCTTGCCCTGGAGAGCCACTGAGGGAGTCTCAAATTCCCATTTCGGTGCAGCCTGATTCTCGCCCATGTTGAAGACGATCAAGACCGGTTTGCGGGTGAGCAGGCCGAAGCTGGCAAGGATTTTACCCTCCTCTGCAGAAAGCTCCACCTTCCGCAGAGGGGTATTGTTCGACAGAACATCCTGCAGCCGCTGGAAAAGTGCAGTCTGGCGCTCGTTCTCAACCTTGTCGGTGCCGCCTTTTTTGCGCTCATCCGTCAGGCGCTCGAGCTTGCGCTCCACGGCGATCAGATCGTTCAGAAGCAGCTCGCTGAGCATGATATCGGCATCCCGCGCCGGGTCGATGCTGCCCATGGGATGCAGGACGCTGTCATCTTCGAAGCCGCGCACGACCAGCAGGAAACCGTCCATCTGGGTAAGCTGGTTCAGCAGCTGTCCGGAGATCCCGCTTTTGGCCGCGCCCGTTTCCAGCCCGGCGATGTCCGCATAGGTCACCTTGGCATAGATCGTCTTGCGGGGCTTGAACATGGCAGAAAGCTTGTCCACCCGCGGATCCGGGACATCCACCACCGAGTTGTGGACTTCGAAGCGGCCGGCTGAGGCAGTGGTCGGCGCGTGACCGCGCGTCACGGCATTGAAAATAGTGGTCTTTCCTGACTGGGGCAATCCAATGATTCCGAGTTTCATGTTGTCCTTTGTAGTAGAAGGAGCTGGACTCTCTACTGTGCAAAATTTTGACCCTCGCAGGGAGAGTGGTGGTATACTTTGGGGCGCCCGCTTCAGCGGGATCTGCAACAAACAAGCCGAAGTGGCGGAATAGGCAGACGCGCACGACTCAAAATCGTGTTCCCTCCGGGAATGAGGGTTCGATTCCCTCCTTCGGCACTCGCTCCGTTCAGATTATACACTTTCAGAAAGCCTGATACAAAACACCCTCCTGCACAAGGAGGGTGTTTTGTGTTCCTGTTGATTTGTAAGACTTCCGTTAGAGTACTTCAATGATCGTTGACTTCCACTTTTCAAAATGTAAAATGAAACCAGGCTGTGTTATCGACATCGCCAAGCCCATGAGGAGAACAACGAACCCCGGAGCGGGGTTCTGTGTTTTGGAGGAGTCATGCGACTCAATTTGATTTTTGCCCTGTTCGACCTGACCATTCTGGTGATCTATCCGTTCGCCTTCCTGGCGGGAAAAGTACGACAGATTTTCAAAATTAAGAGATAATCGATTACACTGTCATTGCGAGGGCGGTTGTCCGAAGCCGCAAAGCGTTCCTGGTTGCAGGGGATTCCCCTGGAATCGACGCTTGGACTGCGGGACAGACGAGCGTCCCTCCGCTCAGCGCGATGCACCATCTTAACTGGAGGTCCACTTCACTATGCCATCCATGAACGATGTTCTGGGGATCATCATGGGGGGAGGCAAGGGAACACGCCTGCACCCATTGACGAAAATGCGCTCGAAGCCGGCCGTGCCGATCGCAGGCAAATACCGTCTCATTGATATTCCGATCAGCAACTGCATCAATTCGGGGATTTACAGGGTTGCGATCCTGACCCAGTTCAATTCTGTTTCCCTGCACCGGCATATTTCCCAAACGTATAACTTCGATGTATTTCACACCGGCTGGGTGGATATCCTGGCCGCCGAACAAACCCCCGAACGGGCGGACTGGTATCAGGGCACAGCCGACGCGGTCCGCAAGCAGCTGTTCGAGATCCAGGCCTCGGGCGCGGAATATGTGCTGATCCTGGCAGGCGACCATCTCTATCGCATGGACTACCGTGAGATGGCGGAATTCCTGTGGGAGAAGGGCGCCGATATCGCTGTCGCTGTCCAGCCTGTGGCGCGCAGCGAAGCCTCCCGTTTTGGGATCTTGAAGGTGGAATCGGATGGCCGGATCTCCTCGTTCGTCGAGAAACCGAAAGACCCGGAAGTGCAAAAGAACTTCATCAGCCGGCTCCATGATGAGGAGCGTCCATTTTTGGGCTCGATGGGGATCTACCTGTTCAAGACAAAAGCGTTGATCGACCTGCTGAACAACTTTCCGGACTATGATGATTTTGGCGGAGACATCATCCCGGAGGCGATCAAATCGCTGAGCGTTTTCGGTTATGACTTTGACGGTTACTGGGAGGATATTGGGACGATCCGCTCCTTCTATGAGACAAATCTCAAGCTGACGAGTCCCAACCCACCCTTTAACTTTTATGATCCCAAGGCACCCATCTACACCCACGCACGCTACCTGCCTGGCTCCATTGTGGAGGACAGCAAACTGCAGGATGTGCTGCTTGCCGAGGGGTCCCGCATCCGCAAGGCGGAGATCACCCATTCGATCGTCGGCATCCGCAGCCAGATCGCGGAGGGAGCGGTAATCAGGGATAGCATCATTATCGGTGCCGATTATTACATCCCCAAGAAACACCCGGAGGTGCCGATCGGGATCGGCAGGAACTGCCATATCGAAGGGGCGATTTTGGATAAAAACGTTCAGATCGGTGAAGGTGTAATCATCCGGCCCTTTACGAACAGCCAGGATCTTGACCATGAGCTGTATTTCGTACGCGATGGGATCGTGGTCATTGCCAAGGATACCGTCATTCCACCGGGCACATGTATCGAGCCGAAATAGCCCAATACGACCGGCGCGCTACTGATTTATGTCATATTGACAGGGCCTTCCACGGGGCGTAGACTAGCAAGGCCCAAGGAGCAAATTACAGCCGTCACACGGAGGTGTGGCGGCTTCTATTTGTCCCCTGGACTAATTTTGAAACGGGAGAGTCTATGACTGAAATCTGGCCGATCTTCATTATCGTTCTGCAGTTGATCTTTCTGGAGGGAATTCTTTCCATTGATAATGCCGCTGTGATCGGCGCACTGGTCACGCCGCTGCCCGACGATCAGCCGGTGGAGTGGCCGCGCGGATGGCAGCGGTTCGGGAACTGGCTGCATCCTGTGCTGGGCAATCAGCGAATGGCAGCTTTGCGGGTGGGCCTTTTGGGTGCCTACCTGGGACGCGGCGCCATGCTGTTCATGACCAGCTTCCTTATCAATAATTCCTGGATCAAACTGATCGGCGCAGCCTACCTGATCCACCTGGCCTTCGAGAACCTGGGCGATATGACCGGTGGCGGAAGTGAGGAAGGCGAGGATCTTCAACCCATCCGGTCGCGGGCATTCTGGGCGACGGTGCTGACGGTCGAAACCATGGATCTGATCTTCAGCATCGACAATGTGGTGGCGGCAGTCTCCCTTTCCAATAAGATCTGGGTGGTGATGCTCGGCGTGGCGATCGGCATTCTGACCATGCGCTTTGCGGCTGGCATTTTCAGTTATGCCGTCCTGCGGGAGCCGATCCTCAAGCAGGCAGCCTATGTGCTGGTGCTGAGCATCGGCATCGAGCTGATCCTGGAACAGGTCTGGAGGGTCGAAATTTCGGATATCCTGCGCTTCCTGATTTCGATGGGAATCATTCTGATGGCGCTGGCGTACGCACACAGTCATTTCCTGCAGCGTTTCCGCTTCGTACTGGTCTGGCTGGCGCAGGGGATCGGGATCGCCAACGAATTTGTGGATTGGATCTTTGCACCGTTCCGTGGCTTCGGCCGCGCGGTGATGAGTGTATTCAGGACTTCATCCAAAACAACAACCGCATGATCGATCGGAGGGAAGATGTATACGGTCAAAACACCAAAAACGCGTGAGGATTTCAAAGCCTACTATGCCCTGCGATACAGGGTCTTACGGGAACCCTTCGGGTATCCCAAAGGCACGGAAAAGGATGATTACGAGCCGATCAGCGAACACTTCATGGCGATCAATGAAAAGGGCGAAGTGGTCGGCGTGGTCAAATTGTTTGAGAAGAGCGAAGGAGTGGGGCACGTCTCCCACCTGGCGGTGGCGCCCGAATACCAGCACAAGGGGGTCGGTCATCTTTTGCTGGAAACCGTGGAGCAGCGCGCACGCGAACGCGGTTTCAAGATCATTGGGACGACCGCCCGTACAACGGCATCCGCCTACTTTGAGCGGTCCGGTTTTCGCGTCGTCGGGATTCCCACGCCGCATCTTGGAACGACCCACCTGGTGTGGATGGAAAAGCCATTGTAAACAGCCTGCGAAGTTTCGCGAAGAGAATATGAGAATCCCCTGAGAACCCTGGCTGGGTTTTCCCTTTCCCAACAAAAGCATCTTCAAGGCTGACTTGACAGGCCTTTGACTTGAGGAGTAAACTGAATTCGGATGGGGAGTAGCCGTGGCGCCTTTCTAATCCCCGAGCTCGTGAAGGCGCCAATGAATCGTCGTCATTCCATTGGCACTCCTGTGCCATCGGCGATCCATGCGCTCTTGAGCGTTGGCAAGACCACCACTTATATCGTGGTGGTTTTTTGTTGGCATCACCACAACACCACTCAGGAGATAATGTATGACCCTTGAAAACACTGGCAAAGTCCAGGTCGAGCAGCAGGAATGGCATGCGCTTACACCCGAGGAAGTTCTCAGCCATCTAAAAGTGGAGGGGAACGGCTTAACCACGGCTGAAGTAAAGAAACGGCTCGAATACTACGGTCCCAACCAGCTCAAGGAGGCACCGCGTCCGACCTTCCTGCATATGCTGTGGGAGCAGTTGAACAACTTTGTGGTGATCCTTCTGATCGTGGCTTCCGTCATTTCGGCGCTGCTCGGGGATTACGTGGAAGCCGCGGCGATCATGGCGATCGTTGTCCTGAACTCGATACTGGGCATTGTCCAGGAGCGCCGGGCGGAGGAGGCGCTGGCTGCCCTCAAGAAGCTTGCCGCACCCGACGCACAGGTGATGCGCGATGGACATCGCGTCTCCGTCCCCTCCTATGAGCTGGTGCCGGGCGACCTGGTCTTTCTGGAAGCCGGGAATTTTGTACCGGCCGATATCCGCCTGCTGGAGGCAGTCAACCTGAGAGTGGAGGAGGCCTCCCTGACCGGAGAATCGCTGGCAGTGCAGAAAAACGCCGCTTCGGTGCTCGAGGAGGATGTCCCCCTGGGCGACCGCAAGAATACTGCCTTCATGGGAACCACCGTCTCCTATGGCCGCGGGCGCGGGGTGGTAACAAGCACCGGCATGCACACCCAGCTGGGGCTCATCGCTTCGATGCTTCAAAATGTGGAGGCGGAGGAAACACCCCTGCAGCGCCGCCTTGATCAGCTTGGCAAGCTGCTGAGTGTTGCAGCCTTGTTCCTGGTCGCCATCGTTTTTATTGTGGCCATCATCAACAACACGGACATCGCCCTGCTCTTCAGCGAGCCGGTGACTTATTTCAAGGAATATCTCAACGAGATCACAGATGTCTTTATCATTGCCATCAGCCTGGCGATCGCCGCCGTGCCGGAGGGCCTGCCCGCGGTCGTAACGATCTCGCTGGCCATCGGCATGCGGGAGATGATCAAGCGCCACGCGCTCATCCGCAAGCTTTCCTCGGTCGAGACTCTGGGGTCGGCCACCGTCATCTGTTCAGATAAAACCGGGACGCTGACCCAGAACGAGATGACGGTCACGCGCCTGTGGGCAGATGGACAGTTCATCGACGTGACCGGTACGGGCTACGTGCCCGAGGGCAAATTTAAAGTGGACGGGAGGGAAGTTAATATCTCCGATTATCCCGCCATTCAAACGGTGCTGTGGCTTGGCCTCTTGAACAACGACTCTTCCATCGAAACGACCGGCGAGGAAGATTCGCAGAAGACCTATCGCATCGTCGGAGACCCCACAGAAGGCGCATTGGTGGTGGCGGCTGCCAAGGCCGGGGCAACCCATGTGCAGGTCAAGGAAGCCTATCCGCGTGAGAATGAAGTGCCCTTCGACTCGGAGCGCAAGCGCATGGTCACCATCCATGATGTCGCGCGTCCACGAGCGCAGGATCCCTCGCCCTTTACAAACGAAAAGCACAAGGATTGGGATGTGATTGCGGTCAAGGGCGCGCCGGATGTGGTGCTGGAACTGTGCACGCAGTACCAGGACCGCAACGATGTACCCTGTCCGCTGGACGATGAAACACGCCGACGCATCCTGGCAGCCAACGATGAGATGACCCAGGGCGCGCTGCGTGTGCTCGGACTGGCCTACCGCGTGGAACAGGATGTCCCCGATAATCCGGAGAATTTCACGGCCGATGATCTTGAGCGGGACCTGGTGTTCGTGGGCCTGGCAGGCATGATCGACCCGGCGCGGCCCGAGGTAAAGCCGGCCCTCGAGAATGCACGGGACGCGGGGATCAAAACGATCATGATCACCGGGGATTACTCCAATACGGCGCGGGCCATTGCCGAAACCATCGGCATGCTTCGCCATGGCCGCAAGGTGTTGACCGGTGCGCAGCTCGATCTGCTGTCCGATGAAGAGCTCAAGAATGTAATCGAGGAAACGGCAGTATTCGCACGCGTATCGCCCGAGCATAAGATGCGCATCGTGGATGCCCTGCAGGCCAATAACGAAGTGGTCGCAATGACCGGTGACGGCGTCAACGATGCACCAGCCATCAAGCGCGCAGACATCGGCGTGGCCATGGGCATCACCGGCACGGATGTTGCCAAGGAAACCGCCGACATGGTGCTCACCGATGACAACTATGCCAGCATCGTATCGGCTGTCGAGCAGGGTCGCATCATTTATTCGAACATCCGCAAGTTCGTGTTCTTCCTGCTCTCTTCGAATGTGGCGGAGATCCTGATCATTTTCCTCGCCACGCTGGCCGGACTCCCCGCGCCGCTGACCGCCATCCAGCTGCTCTGGCTCAACCTGATCACCGACGGCGCACCGGCTCTTGCGCTCGCAGTGGAAAAGGGCGACCCGGATATCATGCAGCAGAAGCCGCGTTCCAAGACGGAACCGATTGTCAACCGCAGCATGACGTGGGGCCTGATCATCCAGACCCTTGCGCAGACCGCTGCCGTTCTGACGGCCTTCGGGCTGGGCCTGGTCTGGCATCTGGAAGCGGGGGCGAACCTGGCCGGGAATCCGATTGTCTACATCCTGCAGCATAACTGGCGCGGGGTCGATGTGCAGACGGCGGAGACCATGGCGTTTGTCACACTCTCGCTGTGCGAGCTCTTCCGTGCCTATACCGTCCGCTCGGAGCGCGCTTCCCTGTTTACGATCGGGGTTTTCTCGAACCGGTACATGCAATATGCCGTTGGCCTTTCGATCGCCCTGCTGATCCTGGTCTGCGCGGTTCCGTTCCTGCAGCCGATCTTCAATACCCACTTCCTCAGCCTGCAGGAATGGCTGATCGTGGTCGGCCTGTCATTAATCCCCGCTACGGCGGAGGAAATCACAAAATTCTTCCTGCGCATGAGCGAAAAGGGCAGATCCATAACCGTGTGAATTAATCCCGAAGGGGTGGCATGGATCGTTTAAGAATCATGCCATCCCTTCGGTTGTGTTATAGATGAATCGTGGAAGAAGTCAGGGAAGTTGTAATTCTTTGAGGTGAAACGATTTACGGTGGATGGGGGATGGACCGAGTCGCTTCAGCGCAAGACGATGAGTTTGGGTGCCGTATCCCTTGTGCTGGCCCAACCCGTAGCCCTGGTACTGCGAATCCAATTCAAGCATGAGCGCGTCGCGCGTGGTCTTGGCCAGCACGGACGCGGCAGCGATGCTCAGGCACAGCGCGTCTCCTTTTACCAGCGCAGTTTGGGGAATGTCGAGCTGGGGAAGCTCCAGACGAAAATCGGTAAGCAGATAGCGGGGATGAAGAGAAAGACCTGCCAGGGCGCGTAAGGCAGCCAGTCGTGTGGCGGGAACGATGCCATACAGGTCGATCTCTTCCGCAGAGGCAAAAGCGACCTGCCAGCTCAGCGCCGTTTCCTTGATACGCGGCGCAAGCGACTCACGCTCGAGGGGAGTCATCTGCTTGGAATCGCGCACGCCGTCCAGGGTCCGGGCGAGAAGCGGATCCTTCACAGGCAGGATCACCACGCCGACCGCGACCGGTCCCGCCAGCGCGCCGCGGCCTGCCTCGTCCAGTCCGGCGATGGGCTTGTAATACGGCCAGAGAGTCGATTCGTAGGTCAGGTCAGGGTTTTGGATCATACAGCCCGCGGCGTGCGTTCCGCCGGATGAGCAAAAGATCGAGGAACATGCGCAGGGAGTCCCGGAAGATGCTGATCTTGCTGTCGGCATTGTAATACCACTGGATGGGAACTTCGATGATCCTGTATCCGTGCAGGCGCGCAATATAGAGCAGCTCCACGTCGAACGCCCAGCCGGTGAGGGTCTGGTAGGGGAAGATATCGCGGGCGACCTCGGCCCGGATGCACTTGAATCCGCATTGGGTATCCTGCAGGCCGGGCAGCACCAGCAGGCGGATCAGGGTGTTGAACACACGGCCCGTCAGGTGACGATAATACGGCTCGTCATAACGCACGGAACCGGGCGCCTCACGCGAAGCAATGGCAATATCCACGTGATCGAGGAGGGGCGGGATGAACTTGACGATCTCCTCCACCGGCATGGATAGGTCGGCGTCACACAAAAACAAATATTGCCCCCGGGCTTCCCTCACTCCGCGTTGGATGGCGCGCCCTTTGCCCCGCCAGTCGTTCTGGAACACATAAAAATCAGCATGCTGGCTGGCAAATTCCTGTGCGATCTCAAAGGTACGGTCAACGCTGCCGTTTTCCACAACCAGGACTTCGTAGGTAAATCCCTGGGCTGCCACAAAATGAAACACCTGCTCCAGTGTCCCGGGCAGGCGGTTCTCTTCATTATGAGCTGGAATAATAATGGAAAGAAAAGGAGTCAAATTTTTGTTCAAGCCAGTGCAAGAATATAGTATACAAAACCCGCCACAATACATACAAGCGCCAGGGCCAGCCCGATGAGGACTGCCAGCTGAAGCGGCGTCATCCCCATATTCTTTTTGGGTTTGGGAGCTGATCGTGGAGCAGGTGCCGGCTCGACTGCCGCAGAGACATCCGGGCTGGTTGCAGGAGGAGGCGCTTCAAAGAACATTTCATCGTCGATCGCAAAATCGAAGTCAGCCGGGTCGAAGGGTTTGGCCTCCTCAGAGGCCTTGAAGATCGCCTGGGCCCGCGCAGCGACCGGATCCTGCCGCTGTACGGAGGCCGGTTC
>JBLNAU010000354.1:0-2507 GCA_050259515.1 Syntrophothermus sp. | reverse complement strand
TCAGCGTGACCATTCGATTCGAATCGATGAGTTTCCTGACCTCCTCGATTTCCTTTTCGCGACCGATGAAGCTTGTCAGCTGCAGGGGCAGATTGTTCGGTATCACATTCAGGGTTTTGAGAGCCGGGAATTGGACCGGCAGTCCCGGGACGTTGAGCTGAAAGATATGTTCCGCACGGGCCAGGTCCTTCAAGGTATGTTCGCCCAGGTCCAGCAGGGAGACCTCCTGGGGCAGATGCTCGCGAGCCAGCTCACATGTCACCGCCGAAAGCAGGATTTGTCCCCCGTGACCCACCGACATCAGGCGGGCGGCGCGGTTGAGGGATTGACCGAAATAATCGCCATCCCGCAGCTCGGCCTCTCCCGTATGGATCCCCATGCGGGCCTTGAGGTGGACGGTTTCGGATGGCGGGGAAAAAACAGTATGCAGCTCCGATTGGGCCCGGATGGCGGCGCGTAGGGCATCCACCGCCTTTTCAAATACTGCGTGAAAGCCATCCCCGGTGGTCTTGATGACAAAGCCGTGGTTGGATTCAACCGCCTCTCTTAAAATGGAATCATGCCTGGCCAGCGCGGACTCCATTTCTTGGGGATGTTTTTCCCAAAGCCGGGTGGACCCCTCGATATCTGTGAATAAAAAAGTGGCTGTGCCGGTGGGCAGATGGTTCACAGGGTTCCTTCCAGGGCCAGGGTGATCGCCTCGTCCATGGAGAAGTCGCTGCCTTCTGCCCATGCTTCTCCAAATACACTGGACTCCATCCGGTTGCGCAAGCCTTCCAATTGCCGGTCGTAATAGATCTGCTCATCAGGAGTCATGGGCGTATCTGCCGTCTCACGCAGCCTGCAGGCTGCGGAAAATAACCGCACGGCGCGCGGATCCTGGCCGTGGGCCATGGCGATGAATCCGAAACACTCCAGTTGGTGGGCGACCGCCCCGGTCTGGCCCACATCTCGGAATTCCTGAATGGTCTCGCGGTAGCATTCCAAGGCACGTCCATCGTGGCCGAACTGCCTCTCAAGATGGGCAATATTGCTTTTGTTCAGGATCACGTTGAAGCTGGCGCCGATCTCCTGGAAGGCAAGCATGGCTTTTTCATAAAGCATAAGGGCCTCCTCGTAGTGACCCTTTTCGGCGGCGATAAAACCTCTCATTTCGTAGGCGTTGGCCGCCGTAAATTCGATGCCCGCTTCTTTTGAAACGCGGATGGATTCGTCGGTGAAATGCAGTGCCTCGTCCAGGTTGCCATAGCGCCTGGCAGTGACGCGCGCCAGCAAGTTCAGTGCCCAGGCAGTGATAAATGCATTCTTTACCGCCCGGGCAAGAGTGAGGGCTTCGTGGAGTGCCGCTTCTGCCTCCTCGAGCTCTCCCATGAACTCACGCGGCAGGCTAGAGATCAGCAGTGCGGAAGCCAGGCTGTTTCTGTCGTTCAGCTCGCGAAATAAGCTGACGGACTGTTCGGCAAAAGCCTTGGATTTTTGATTGTCTCCCAGGGACAAATGGACAAAAGAGAGCCCGATGTAGGCCCTGGCCCGCAGGGCAGGCGGCATGGAGGCAATAATTGTCTGCATTTTTTCCATGCTGTCGCGCAGCCAGCGAAAGCCTTCGATCGAAAACCCGCCCGAGGTGATGCCGATCACCAGGTTGCTGGCGATCAATGTAGCTTTGGCAGGGTCCCGGACGAGTCCCCAATCCATGGCGGCTCGCAGGTTATCCTGCTCGGCTTCGGAGCGTCGGCTCCAGGCGTTCCGGCCGGGTCCCTGCATGGCCTTTTCCGATTCCTCTGAAAACCTGGCGTGGTACGCAAGATGGCGATCCCGAATGCTTTCCACTTCATCGGTTTCGAAAAACTTTTCGCGCGCATACTGGCGGATCGTTTCAAGGTAGTTGTAGCGAGCTGCTCCGGCGGCCTCCTCGATGCTGACCAGGGATTTGTCCACGAGGTGGGTTAATAGATCGAGGATTTCAAATTGAGGGATGGGCGTGGCGCTATTGGGTTCGGCGTCTGCACAGATCGATTCTGCCGCTTCGAGCGTCCAGCCGCCTACAAAGACGGCCAGCCTGCGAAAGAGGATTCGCTCCTTCTCCGAGAGCAGGCTGTAGCTCCAGTCGATCATGGCGCGCAATGTCTGCTGGCGGGGAAGGGCGGTGCGCGCTCCACCGGTCAACAGGCGGAAGCGATCATCCAGGCGCGCGGCCACCTGCTCGGGAGATAACATTTTGATGCGCGTGGCAGCCAGCTCGATTGCCAGGGGAATGCCGTCGAGGCGGTGGCAGATCTGGGCGACGAAATGGGCATTTGACTCGTTCATGGTAAAGCCAGGCCTGGCAACCGCGGCCCGGTCCATGAAGAGACGGATGGCATCCAATTGACTCAACTCGATCAACGATGTGACAAGATCAGGGTTGGGGGTTTTCAGCGAGGGTACCCGGTAGGCGATCTCACCGGCGATCCCCAGCGCTTCCCGGCTGCTGGCGAGGATCTTCAATCCCGGACAGGATCGCAAAA
>JBLNAU010000353.1:0-2809 GCA_050259515.1 Syntrophothermus sp. | reverse complement strand
CTGATCCTGGAAGAATGCTATGCCGAGGCAAAACGCATCATTGTCGAAAAACGTGAGTCGATGGAACGGGTGACACAAAGCCTGTTGCAGCAGGAAACGCTGACCCGCGAGGAATTTGTTGCTTTGATCTGACTAACAAAGGCTATCAAAGAGACATCCGGCTTCATCACCGGATGTCTTTTTATTTTGTTTCGAAGGCTATTCCAGCTGATCGATGACCGAACGGACGATCCGGGCGCTATTGCGTAAGGCGGCCGTTTCGGATTCGGTCAATTGGGGGAAAAAGGTTTGGATGATGCCCTCGCCACCCACCAGGTTCGGGAGCGAGACCGTAACATCCTTTACACCGACCACATCCGGCATGGGCGTGCAAACGGTGAGGATCGACCGCTCATCCTGCAGGATCACTTCCGTGATGCGGGCAATGGCGCTGCCAATCCCATAATAAGTTGCACCCTTGCCTTCGATGATGCGATAGGCAGCCCGGCGCACTTTTTCATCGACCGAGGCATAGTCATCCTCGCAGATGGAAATCTCCCTCCCGGTGCAAAATTCCGGCAGCGGAATGCCGCCCACCGAAACGAGCGACCATGGCAGCACTTCCGAATCGCCATGTTCGCCGAGCACATAGGCATGGATATGCTGTGAGTCGACATTGAGCTGGCGCCCGACCAGGGCCCGGAAGCGCGCCGTATCGAGCGTCGTCCCCGAACCGATCACGCGGCTGGAAGGGACTCCCACCTCGCCCGCATAACGTGCCGCAAGGTGGGTCATGATATCGACTGGGTTGGTGGCGATCAATAAGACCGCGTTGGGCGCGTGTTCCAGGATGCTCGGAATGACCTGCCTGAAGACCTGCGCATTCCGTCCCAGCAGCTCCAGCCGCGTCTCCCCAGGCTTCTGCCCCACTCCTGCAGAAACGATCACCACCCGGCACCCCGCCAGGTCCGCATACTCGCCCGCCGACACTTCAACGGGATGCGCAAAGGGAACCGCATGCAGGATATCGTCTGCTTCCGCCTCGGCCCGGGCGCGGTTTTGATCGACCAGGACCACCCGCCGTCCCACGCCGCGCATGACCAGGGCGTAGGCGGCCGTTGCACCCACAAATCCACTTCCTACAATGCCTGTCTTCATTTTCTCTCCTTCACTGATAATATTGAAAAACAAGATCAACGCGGATCAGAGCGCGATGCCCAGGTGTCAATTTCCTCGATCCTGGATAAAGTGAGCTGGATCAGCATGAATTCCATTATTATATAATGCAATGATATGATGAAGCCCAGACTTTCCTATACCATCTGGTTCAGCCAGCGCACGGGAAGCTCATTGTTGTGCATGGCCCTTGAAGCAACCGGCATCGCAGGCAGGCCCCATGAACATTTCAACTTCGATACGAGCCTGCTTGAAGAATATCAACTTTCCGATTATGGGGAAATACAGCAACACCTGTGGGAGGCAGGCAGCACCCACAATGGAATTTTTGGATGCAAGCATTCCTTTAGTGAACCGCGTTTCAGCCGGCTGATCGAAGAGCTGCGCCAGTTTCCCACCTGCCCATCGGCAGAGACAAACCGGACCGCGATCTGGGAGTACGCCTTCCCCAATCATAAGCACATCTTTATGACCCGCCGCAACAAGGTCCGCCTGGCCGTTTCGTGGTGGAAAGCCATCCAAACACAGGAATGGCATCTGCGGCCGGGACAATCCCATAGGGCCATGGACCTGTCGAATTCCTATAACTATGAGGCTATCAATCATTTATACAATGAATGTTCGATGCGCGAAGCTGGGATCCAGGATTTCTTTGCCGAGGGCGGCATCGTTCCTCTGAATATCTTTTATGAAGATTTCATTGAAGGCTATGAACTGACCCTGCGAACGATTTTGGAGTACGTGGATGCGGGGAACCAGCCGGCGAAAATTCCTCCACCTCCGCTCGCAAAAACAGCCGACGAGGTTTCCGAGGAATGGGTGCAGCGGTTTCGCGAGGATCGCCAGAAGGATTGGCCCAACCGCGGCTGGTAATACACCTGCCTACTGTTTCCAGATCATCCTCAAAGCTTCACTGACGATCAGCACAACCGCATAGATCCACGCCAGGTTCACAAGGCCGCTCGCGTACAGGGCCAGCGCGCCTGCGCCGAGCAGGAGGATATCCATGACTAAAAAGGGTATGCCGCTCAAGCGATGTGCCGATCTGGGAGCCATGAGCCATCCCCAGATCACAGCGATCAGGATGGGCAGGCCAATTCCCAGAAGGATCTTCAGCGCCCAGCTGGAATGTGTCTTAAATCCCCAGTATCCAACAGCAGCCAGCATGCATAACTCGAGAAGAAAGCGGACCAGTAAATTTGTTCCCTTTAAAAGATCCATTGTTATTTCCGAATGCCTTTCTTTAATCCAGCTACCAGCGCCTCCACGAGCCGCCGAAAACTCTCATCGCAATCCTGGGGCATGCCAAATCCACCTGCTACTTCCAGCGTGGCAAACCCGTGGACCATGCTTCGAAAGGCGCGCACAGCATGAACTGCATCCTCACCCTGTACGCCCAGGGAAGCCATGATGGCCAGTCCAACGTTGAGGGCTCGTTCCTCCTCCCGGATCAGGCCCGGGTCCGGAGCTTCCTGTGTCCCGGATGCGCGCAATGTGGACATATACAGACCTGGATTGTCCTTGACATATTTGCGGAACGCCTGGGCGACGTCCATAAAGACGCCGGTGCCGCTTTTGCCAATGGCGGCTTCACTCATACGATCTGCAAGCATTCTGGCATTCAGGATGGCCAAATCCCGCTGCAGCCCAGGCA
>JBLNAU010000352.1:0-2678 GCA_050259515.1 Syntrophothermus sp. | reverse complement strand
CCTTCCGATTACGACCATCGGCAAGGTCGCCAATCTCGAGGAAGCCATGAAGATCGCCAACAGTGTCAATTATGGCCTGACGGCAGGTTTCTACGGCTCCATCAAGGAAACCGACTGGTTCTTTGATAATATCGAGGCCGGTGTGACCTATGCCAATCGCCCGCAGGGAGCGACCACCGGCGCATGGCCGGGCTTCCAGCCCTTCGGTGGCTGGAAAGCTTCCGGTGCAACCGGCAAGAATGGCGGCGGGTATTACTACGTCCAGTTGTACATGCACGAGCAGATCCGCACCCTGGTCAAACCGGCCAAGACGAATGGCAAGGCAGCCGCCAAAAAAGGGTCTGTGAAGAAAGCTGTTAATAAGGCCGTTAAAAAGGTAACCCGAAAGGTCAGCAAATAAAAGTTCAGCCCTTCCCCGATATGGGGAAGGGCTTCTTTTAACTAACGACCGGTTCCTGCATGCAATGCCCAGCCCGGAGGACGGGCGAATAAATGTTGAAACATAGGATACACTCATAGCGGTGAAGATTATGCCCTGGGACCCAAACCAATATCATAAATTTCAAGCGCAACGTTCCGCGCCGTTTTACGATCTTCTGGACCTGGTCGAAGTCCGTCCAAATCTCAAAGTGATTGACCTGGGGTGCGGCACCGGCGAGCTCACGCGCCAGCTGGCAAACAGGCTCCCGGGCAGCAATGTGACCGGGCTGGATTCGTCACCCCAAATGCTGGAAAAAGCCGCCGTCTTTTCAAGCCCGGGTCTGCGCTTTCTCCGCGGCGATCAATCGCAACTGACCGGGGAGTGGGATTTGATCTTCAGCAACGCCGCGCTGCAGTGGTCTGAGCATCATCCAGAGCTGATCCCGGCTCTTTATCAGAGGCTTAATCCCGGCGGCCAGATCGCTGTACAGGTCCCATCCAATCACAACCACATCTCACACCAGATCATCCGCGAGACAGCCAGCGAGGAGCCATTTCTATCCATCCTGGATGGCTTTGTACGGTACGCTCCGGTGCTGTCCATTGACCAGTATGCGCAGATCCTGTTCGATCGTTCGGCAGACGACATTATTTGTTTTGAAAAGGTCTATGCCCATGTGCTGGCCGATTCAGACGCGGTGGTAGAATGGATTTCCGGCACGGCCTGTGTCCCCTACTTTGAGCGGCTTGGGTCCCATAAGGACGATTTTATCCAGGCCATCCGCCATAAAATGCATCAGGCGATGCCGCAGTCGCCCGTTTTTTACCCGTTCCGCAGAACATTTTTCTCGGCCAGAAAACCGCTATAGGAGACTGCAACGACCTGGAGAGCCAGAGACTCATGTGGTATAGCTACCGCGAACTGATTTATCGAGTTGGGACATTCTTCCTGATGCTCGGGATTGGAATGGTCCTGCTCTTCATGCTCTCAGAGGCTGCAAATCAAGTGATGTTCAGCTTTTTTTGTTGGGGGACAATTCTCCTGGTGATCGGCTTTATTTTCCGGGCGCAATACAAGAAGTCCCTTCCATCCAGTGGAAGGTTCGGCATTTTCAAAAGGCTGTCTTCAAAATCCAAAGATAACAAGGGAAAGAAATAGGCATGAGTAAGCTACTCTCACTTCAGGAGGCCATCGCCATGTATGTCAACGATGGCGATACGGTTTACGCGGCAGGGTTCACCCATCTCATCCCCTTTGCTGCGGGTCACGAGATCATCCGGCAGAGGAAAAGGGATCTAACCCTCGCACGCGCAACACCCGACCTGATTTATGATCAAATGGTGGCCGCGGGGTGCGCACGGAAGGTTATATTTTCGTACATGGGTAATCCCGGTGTGGGATCTCTGCGCCTGGTCCGCTCAGCCATCGAGAAGGGCCGGCTCGAATGGGAGGAATATTCACATTTCGGGATGATCACTCGTTTGCAGGCGGGGGCCTCCGGGCTGCCCTTCCTGCCCATGAATCAGACCGGGGCGACCGACCTGGAAAAGGTTAATCCAAACATCAAGCGCATTCATGATCCGTTTGGCGGCAAGGATGTGATCGTCGTCCCCGCCCTCAACCCGGATGTGGCCATCGTCCATGTCCAGCGCGCCGATGTGGAAGGGAATGCCCATCTATGGGGAATCATCGGCGAGCAAAAGGAAGCCGCGTTCGCCGCTAAAAAGGTCATTCTCACCGCCGAAGAGATCGTCGATGAATCGGTGATCCGTTCCGACCCGAACCGGACCATGATCCCAGGGATTGTTGTCAGCGCGGTCTGCCACGTGCCCTTTGCCTGCCATCCCTCCTACGCCCAGGGATATTATGACCGCGACAATGAGTTCTACCTGGCCTGGGATAAGGTCAGCGAATCGGCTGAGGCAACGAAACAGTACCTGGACGAATGGGTATACGGTGTTGAGAACAGGGATGAATACTGGCAGAAGCTGGGATCGGAAGTCCACCAGCGTTTGGAGGTTCCGCAGCAAATGAGCCATCCCATAAATTATGGGAAATATTAGAGGCTTCGGATTGGCGCAAACAAGCGCTAAAAATGGATAAGTACATTCACGGATGAGCAATTTTCCCCATTTTGACCTCGGCCGCCAGGGTCTTCCTCTCCACTTCCTTCACGCTAACGGATACCCGCCTGCCTGCTATAAACCATTCCTTGATCTTTTAAAAACTGAATATCATGTCTTTGGGTTGCTGCTCC
>JBLNAU010000351.1:0-3469 GCA_050259515.1 Syntrophothermus sp. | reverse complement strand
ACCGCAAAGCTGGATTTTGGGTTCTTGGGTTTCTCCTCCAGGCTTAACACTCCACCCTCGCCATCCAGCTCGACAATGCCGTACCGTTCGGGGTCATTGACCTTATATCCAAAGATAATGGCTCCCTCTTCCAGGGAGGCGCACTCCTGCAACTGGGAGGCCATTCCCTGCCCATACAGGATGTTATCCCCCAGCATCAGGCAAACGGAGCTGTCGCCAATAAAATCACGACCGACCAGGAAGGCATCGGCCAGGCCGCGCGGCACGGGCTGCTCGGCATACTCAAATTTCAGACCCCACTGCGTGCCGTCCTTTAACAATTGTTTGAATCCAAGCAGGTCATCGGGAGTGCTAATGACCAGGATCTCGCGTATTCCGGCCAGCATGAGCGTCGAAAGTGGATAGTACACCATCGGCTTGTCATACACCGGGAGGATTTGCTTGCTAATGGCAATCGTCAGCGGATACAGGCGCGTTCCCCTGCCGCCTGCCAAAATAATTCCCTTCATTTGGTCTCCTTACCGGCCCGCCAGGCGTAATTCTTTTCGATCCACTCGCCATACGAGCCTTCCCCTGCCTGCTGCACCCATTTGGGATGGGATAAGTACCACTCGATCGTGCGGCGCAGCCCCTGCTCAAACGGAACATCCGGGTGCCAGCCCAGTTCGCGCGAGATCTTGCTCGAATCGACCGCGTACCGTTTATCGTGCCCGGGACGGTCCGTGACAAAACGGATCAGCTCCCTGTAACTTTTCAGGCCGCGCTCACGCAGCTCAGGGATCTCGACCGGCGGCGCAATCTCATCCAGCAGGTCACATACCTGATGAACGAGAGCCAGATTCCTCTGCTCATTGTTCGCCCCCACCGCATAGACCTCGCCGGGAGCCCCTTTTTCAAAAGCCAGTCTGACTGCCCGGCAGTGATCATCCACATAGATCCAATCGCGCACATTCAAGCCATCCCCATAGACCGGCAGCGATTTGCCGGAAAGTGCATGCATGATCACCAGGGGAATTAACTTCTCGGGGAATTGATACGGTCCATAGTTGTTCGAGCAATTGGTGATCACCGTCGGCAGCCCATAGGTATGGTAATAAGCGCGGACAAAATGGTCGCTGGCTGCCTTGGACGCGGAATACGGCGAGTTGGGGGCGTAGGGCGTCTCCTCTGAGAAATATCCCTCCGGACCCAGCGAGCCGAACACTTCATCCGTTGAGACATGCAGGAAGCGGAAGGCTTTTCTTTCATGATCGGGCAGTTCGTTCCAGAAAATACGGGCGGCCTCCAGCATGGTGTAGGTTCCGACCACGTTGGTCTGCACGAAATCCTCGGCGTTGACAATGGACCGGTCCACATGTGACTCGGCTGCAAGGTGCATGACTCCCGCCGGGTGATAGCTGGAAAAAATGGAGCTCACCAGTTCACGGTCTGTGACACTGCCTTGAATGAATACATAATCAGGATGGTCGTGCAGGTCTTCCAAAGAGAGAGGGTTGGCCGCATAGGTAAGCGCATCCAGATTGACGACACGGTACGTACCGCCTGCAATAAGAAGCCTCACCAGATTGGTGCCGATAAATCCACAACCTCCGGTAAGGAGGATAGTTTGTTTCTCCGCCATGTTAATCCTTTTGCCTGGTATTGATCATGCCATGTGTTCCTTGATAGATTACAGGCAGGAAGTCTATCATATTGCGGCTGTCCCTACGTGATCCTATGGACAATTCGCAGTGTCCGATGCTGGAATGTAGATCTCCACATTGGTGATCTCGGCGTCGATCCGCACAGCAGGCGTATAGTAGCAGAGAAGGAAGGGTGAGATGCGTGAATTCCATATATTATTCTCATCCATCAGGGGGCCGGACTCTTTTATGCCCTTGTTCTGCTTGGTGGCGACAATGGCCGCAAACCGGTGGTGAGCCAGATCCTCGTAGAAATGATTCAGATAGGCCTGGTTGCCCGACATGGCCATTTCCATGAGAGTGACCACCTCGTAGTCAGGCACGAGCGGAACATCCACGTCACCGAACGTGACAAGCTGGCGTTCGTTGATGAACAGGACAGGTCCGTCCCTCCCCAGCCGGTTCACATCCTCCACCAATTGGTGATAGGCAGACTGGCTCGCCGCCTCGTTGAATTTGGGATAGGGGGACAGCATCGGAACAATAAAGAAGAGCGGCATGACCAGGGCATAGGCAAACACCGCCCACGGACGGACGGCTGGACCCGGAGTGCCATTCTCCATCGATACGTGACCGCCTACAAAAAAGATCGCCACAATCCCAAGCAGGCTGGCATAGGCGTCCATATTATGCAGGTCCCCGCCGCCGCCGATCTTGGTACTGACCACCAGGCTGCCTGCGAACAGGACCAGGATCATGGAAAACAAACCAACCCAGCGCAGCCAGTGGATTTGCCGTCCCTGTCGTAGAGCAGCAAGGAGGAGGATCACCAGAAGAGGGCCGCTCACGATCAGGATTCCGGGGATCACGCCCAGGCCATAGGTCTCATTCGGCCACAGCCTGTTCCACAAAAGAGCAGATGAAAAACTGGATGCAAATGCCCCGGGATTCCCGCCATTTCCCGAAAGGGGTATATAAGCTGCCTGGGCGATCAAGGCGGAGGCCAGGCCTGCAATCAACCACAACACCGGCTGAGCCAGGTACTGCATCCAGCGCTTGAGGGAAAGTGAGCCAACGGTGCCGACCGGCATTTCAAGCAAATAGATGGCGATGGCGATCAAAGCAGGCATGGGGAACCAGTTGACCCGGCTTACCCCGGCCCATAAGGATGCAGCAATCACTGCGATCAATGACCGCCAGCGATGATGGGTTGAAACAAAAAGCAGCGGCAGGATCACCATGACTTCCAGATGGTAGTAAACGCCCACCAGGAGCAGGTACAGGAAATACCACCCTGTCACAAGCCAGCGCAGTGCTCTCTCCGCCGGGGAGATGGCCCTTCTGGAGAGGGCGATCGCCGTACCAGCCGTTAAAAGGATCCATAAAAGATACTGCCAGAAGCGATGAGCGGGAAGCCCTAGGGAGGGGAACAAGAAAGGAATGGACTGCAGGAGGTAGCGAGTGGGATGAAGCGTGGAAAGAGGGAACGTCTCTCCATAGACCCACCTGGAGAAATAGAGCGAGGCATAATAATAGCGGCTACCCTCCGACCATCCCATCGAGAGCGGATAGGTTGTCACCAGGTTGAAGCGCATCAGCACTTCATAGGTGACACCGACGATCACCGTTGCACCTGCGAATCCCGCCTGCCAGCTCGTTTGAAAAGCGACCTTCAAAGCAGTCATCGCCAGCAGCACCAGCCACCAGCACGTCCAGTAATACAGGGTGAGCAGCATGCCGGGATCGAAATCAAAGGCCGGCTTTTTTACATTTTGCCCGATCTGATAATGGAATTTGAGATAGGGAATCAAAATCAGGATCAGAATAAAAATGATCCATCCCGGCAG
>JBLNAU010000350.1:0-7289 GCA_050259515.1 Syntrophothermus sp. | reverse complement strand
ACGCTCCCGCGCCCTGCTCGACCATGGACGCCAGATCTGGCGCGACCTGCAGGAAGTCGGCGAGGAGTTCACGACCCGGGATGTGGTCAGGTTCATGAAGTCGCTGTTCCATGGCGCCAATGCCGTGGCCGAGCTTTCGGGTCCGCCGCTGCAGGAGCGCCGCCTGATGCTTGAGTTTGGACCCAGGGCGGAGACTGCGCGCCGTCCAGAATTGATCGCGGCGCTGACCGGATTGATGAGTGGCACCGGCCTGGACCCGGAGCAGATCCGCGGCTGGCTCACGGATTGGAAGCTCGCCTTCGAGGGCGCGGCCGGCAACACCCGGGTCGACGTGCGCATCCACCCGGCGCGTGTGAACTATTATGAGAAGGCGATCCGCGCCATGCTCGATGGTCCCACCCCGTACGCGGCGCTCTGGCCCATGTTCCAGACCTGGTCCATGGCGGTGGAGATCCTGCCCGATCATGCCATGGAAGCCTGGCGTTCCGCGGCCACGCAGCTCAGTTTCACACCCGCTGCCTTCGAACAGAAAGTCCACGGACTCGACCTCTTCCTCGACGAAGTGGAAGCCCTGCTCGACGAGCTCGCCAAGGAGCATGGACTGGAGACGTCGACGAGTATCTAGCTTGTAATAGCAACTTTGAAATTAGGAAATAATTCCCACCGTTTCCGCGCTGAGCGGAGCGTAGCGCAGTCGAAGCGCGATTTTCAAGCGAACACCATATTTTATCCAACCTCACCTTTCGACTGCAAGCTTCGCCGACGGCGCTCCGCCCTCCGCAGAGCAGCAAGCGCTCCCTGCGGTCAGGACGGATAAAGGATATAACATGACCCGTGAAGAAGCCTTATCCCTGGTACGTGAATATGTGAAAAACGAAGGGCTGGTGCGCCACATGCTGTCGGTGGAGGCGGCCATGCGCTTCTATGCTGAGAAGTTTGGCGAAGATGTGGAATACTGGGGGCTGGTAGGCCTGCTCCACGATTTCGATTGGGAGATCCATCCCAGCCTCGAACAGCACCCGCAGGCCGGCGCGCCGATCCTGCGCGAGCGCGGCGTTCCGGAGGACATCATCCAGGATATCCTCAGCCATGCCGACCACCTGGACATGCCGCGTGACACGCGGGTCCGAAAGGCGATCAGCGCCTGCGATGAAATTACAGGATTGATCACGGCAGTGGCCCTGGTCCGCCCGTCCCGCTCGCTCTACGACCTAGAGCCTGCCTCCGTCAAAAAGAAATGGAAGGACAAGGCCTTTGCCGCTGGCACTTCCCGCACCGAGATGGAACAGGCCGCCCGGGAGTTTGGCATCGACCTGTGGGAACATGTCAGCAACGTAATCCAGGCCATGCGCAGGATCGCGCCCGAATTGGGGCTGGAGGGAAACATCCCCCGGCCCTAACAGGGCGGGGTCCGGTCCCATCCTTTTGCGGCTTGACTTGGATTCCTCAAAGTTATACACTGGGTGTATTCATTTCACGGTTTTCTGATGCTGGCGTGTTTTATCGGTAAAGGAGCGACCATGTCACAGGAACGATTTGTCCTCTTTAGGCTGTCCGGCGGGAATCACAGTCCACTCACTTTTCCACAAATCAATATTTTTGTTTGATCCTCCTGGCAGGCAAAAGCTGAGCGGACATGGAAGGATTCGGATTGTCCATGCCCGCGGTTCGCATCTTATCGGTGGCGGTCTACGGCAGAGGAAGTGCATATGTTCCGTAAAAATCCCACGACGGAAAAGGCGCCCGTTTCCCAGAAACGGATCTTTATCAGCTACAGGCGGTCTGACTCGGCCGGGCATGCCGGCCGTTTGTATGACTATTTGAAAAATTATTTTGGCGCCGAGAGAATATTCTTCGATGCGGATACCATCCGGCCGGGTGCCAATTTTGAGCAAAAGATCAGCGATGAGCTCGATCGCTCGGAAGCCATGCTGGCTCTGATCGGCAATCAGTGGCTGGACAGCAAGGACAAGGACGGGAACCGGCGGCTGGAGAGCGCTCACGATTACGTCCGCTTCGAGGTGGAAACGGCGCTTGCCAAAAACATCCAGTTAATCCCCGTTCTCCTGCAGGGGACTCAAATGCCGTCCCCCGGCATGCTGCCGGAAACCCTGGGGGGCCTTTCGATGCACAACGCGATCCGGTTGAACGACGACCATTGGAACTCGGACTGCAAGCTGCTGGCCGAAATCATCAAGAGCACCTTGAATATTTCCAGGTCCATCCAGGAACGAAAGATCAGAAGGTACAGGATCATCGTTTTTGTTTTGTTCGCACTGGTGACTTTGCTGGCCGTCCTGAACCAGGTATTGAATATCGACTATGACCCATGGGGCAGGCTGTTGACCAACTTTCTGACCCTGTTCGTGATCGTCAACGTTGCACTGGTGACCTACCTGTTGGGAAACATCAAAAAGGAGCTGGACCGCCTGAGCTGGATCATTATCGGCGTTGCAATCGTGGCGTGCCTCATGATCGCCCAGGGTGGATACTGGACTCTGGCAGCCGCGTTCATGATGGTGCTGGAAGCGGGCCTGTTGAATTTCGTGGAGGCAGACGTATAGGGGAGACTGGGAGCGGGCCTGCTGGCATGGTAGACTTCGAAGGATCCCAAAAGATCCACCTTCCTGCTTCCGGATGTCTCTGTGACCCACCGTCTACAACCTATTTTTGTTCTTAGCCTGTGCGCGCTGATTGCCTCGAGCTGCACCGCGCCGGTGACACCCACTTCCACTCCTTTCAATGCAGCCCCCATGTACCTCCCAAAACCCGGGCTGACCCAGGAGATGCCTGCCACACCCCAACCTGTTCCGACCGCCACGCTCCTGCCAAACGCCCCAACCCTGGATGTTTCGATCTGGGTGCCTGCCTATCTGTCGGAGACGATGGGCACGGCCCTGGAGGATCCGCTGCGGGGATTGTTTGTGACCGATGAGTCAAAGGCGAATATCCGCCTGGAAGTGGGGGAGCAGAATATTGTCAGCCAATGGGTATATGCGCTGGTGACGCCCTTCTCATCCCTGACGCAGGGGATCTCCAGCCAGGATTTGCTCCTGCGCTGGCAGGGAGGATCCATCGCCACCTATGGAAATCAGCCCCTGCTCATGGATCAAAATACACATGACCTGTTCACGGCCCTGTGGGGCCCGGCGGGGGAAACGGGTGTACAGGTGGTCGCCCGGGAGGCACTGACCGATACCGCCTGGGCGCACCAGCCCTGCCTGGCGATCGTGCCCTTTGAAGATCTCAACCCGCGCTGGAAGGTCCTGCCGGTGGATGGAATTTCACCCATCCACAAGGATTTTGACCTGGCGAGCTACCGTCTGCGGATCCCCATTTCATTGAACAGCGATCCGCAGCGGGTCGCGCTGATCGAAAGCAATTTTGCGATTCCACCCTCCAACTTCGATCCGCAAAAGATGACGGTCGTGGACATGACCGGAGTCACCGCGCTGGTCCGCGCCACCGCCTTTACCATGGAAAAACGCGGGGTGCTCTACCCGGCGCAGGATATCCGCGCCTGGCTGCTCGAGGCGGATATCACTCACATCAGCAATGAAGTACCCTTTGCGGTGGATTGCCCGTATCCGGATCCCAACCAGGCGAGCATGCGCTTCTGCAGCCGGGACGAATATATCCAGTTGCTGGAGGATGTCGGCACGGACGTGGTGGAGCTGACGGGGGATCACTTCCAGGATTGGGGCACCGATGCGATGTACCATACCCTCGACCTGTACAGGCAGCGCGGCTGGCTCTACTATGGAGGCGGCGCCAACCTAGAGGAAGGACGAAAGGCCCTGGTGATCGAGCACAACGGCAACCGGATCGCCTTCATCGGCTGCAACGCCAAGGGCGGATCCTTCGCCCAGGCCAGCGACACACAGCCGGGCGCCGCGCTGTGTGATATGGACTGGATGGCCGGGGAGATCCGCCGCCTGAAAGCCGAAGGGCTGCTGGTGATCGCCAGCTTCCAGCACGCTGAATACTATACCTATGCCGCCCAGCCGGACCAGCTGCGCGATTTCCGCCAGATGGCCGAAGCCGGTGCGGATATCGTCAGCGGCAGCCAGGCCCACCAGCCCCAGGCCATGGAGTTCCTGAACAACTCCTTCATCCACTACGGCCTGGGCAACCTGTTCTTCGACCAGTACGGTTTGTGCGATGCCTGCCGCCAGGGCCTGATCGACCGCCACGTCTTCTACAACGGCCGCTACATCAGCACCGAGCTGCTCCCGATCCAGTTCGTGGACTTTGCCCGCTCACGGCCCATGACGCCCGAGGAAGCGAGCGGTCTCTTCCAGACGTTGTTCAACGCGAGCGGGTGGTAGTCTCTTTCCCAAACCGGATACGGTACTTTTTCGCCGCTTGATCACGAGTTTGACATTCACAGGTGCATTTTGGACCGGGTTTTGAAAGCATTGGTGAAGCCCACGGCCGCGTGATTCGTCGGCAGTTTTTTTGACGCCAATTACGCGAATTTGGCTAATTTCGCCAATGATTTTTGAAGCATCGCGCCATTCACGATGACTCCTTGGCAGGCCCAAGCTCAAATTTGGACCTGCTGCCCATCAGTAACAAATCCTGACCTGCCGTGTCATGTGTGCAACTTCATCGCCGAATGTAGTTTTGGAATTATTCAAAAGGAGTTGCACCATGACACACGAGGAAGCTGTCCAGGCCGTCTACAAATATGCCGCTGAACTTGTGAAGGCCGGTTTACCCGCGCCGCAGGTCGAAAGCAAACTTATGCAGAAGGGACTGGATCCATCGGCTGCCTCCGTGGTTGTAAGGAATGTGTTCTCCTGGCGCTCAAAGGCCATCCATCAAGCTGCCAAAAGGAATATGCTCTATGGCGCGCTCTGGTGTATCGGCGGGTTCCTGGTCACGGCGGTGACATTTTCAGCGGCTGGAGAAGGGGGAAGGTTTATCGTCGCCTGGGGGGCCATCCTGTTTGGCGCCATTCAATTTTGCAGAGGAATTTTTCAGTACGCAAGGTCATGGGTATGAGCGCTGCTCCACCAGGAGCTTCACAGGGACGGGGGATCAAGCTCTGCACATGAAAAAGAGTTCGTCTTAAACCCTGTCGCAGGCTGGAGGTTTTCTGGTAGGATACAGACAGGTCCCATCCATACGGATAGGCCTGTCCGGCCATCCTGCACCCTGCCCGACCTGGAGTGATTTATGAAGCGTATCGAACAATTTTTACAACCATCCCTGCCGCAGGATTTTTACTGGTTCCACGAGCCGGCGCGCTATCGCCTGGGAAACGGACTGGAGCTCTACACCGATGAAAAAACAGATTTTTGGCAGCGAACCCATTATGGTTTTCAAAGGGATGACGGACACTGCCTGTTGACCCGCCAGCCGGGTGACTTTTCCCTGATGACCCATGTCGAATTTCATCCCCGCGCGAAGTACGATCAATGCGGCCTGATGGTGCGGATTGACAGTCAAAACTGGATCAAGGTCTCGATGGAATATGAGAACATGCAGGTGAGCCGGCTGGGCTCCGTGGTGACCAACATGGGTTATTCCGATTGGGCCACCCAGGATGTTGCCTCGGACCGCCATGAAATGTGGTATCGCATCCACAAACGAGGCAGCGACTTTTTGCTGGAGAATTCCCGGGATGGCCAGGCATGGCAGCAGATGCGCATTGCCCACCTGCACCGGGAGGCCGAACTTTATGAGGTCGGAGTATATGCCTGCAGCCCGATCGGCAGGGATTTTCAGTGCTGCTTTAAGACATTGGAGATCTCGGACAGTCTCTGGCAGCCGACCCCCGAAGCCGGTTGACAAAAACAAGGGAGGCCATACGTCAAAGTCTGCATTCCGCTGGTGGAAGTTTATTGCGATCTGGGTCTGCTTCCTGCTGCTGCACTTTTCCTATGAGTGGTTCCCGGGCGTTGCCCTGCGCGTCCTCGCTGAAGCCAACGAGACCGTATTCTTTCACATGAAGATGCTGTTCGTGGCATACGTGCTGGTCAGCCTGGCCGAGTACTTCGCCAGCCGGCATTCGATTCGATCGACCGGCTCGTTCTTTGCGAGCCGTGCGCTGGTGGCAGTGGCCTATCCGTGGCTGGCGATCACGTTCTGGTTCCTGGCCTGGGCACTGGGGGTGACCTTTGGCCGGGCAGGGGAGCTGATCTATGCCAACATTACGACGCTCCTGGGTGTGTACCTGGCGCTGCGAATGGATGAGATCCTCGATACCCTCGTACTCCGCCCGGCGCTCCAATGGACGATCTACCTGTTGTTCCTGGCCGCTGTGATCTCCTACGTCTCCTTCTCGCTCCACCCGCCACTTCACTTCTTTACAACACCTCCGGGATAAATAGTTTGTTTCATCCACATTCCCTGGGACACAGGGCGGGTGTAAATTTTAGTGAATGACAGAGCCAGCCGTTTAGGATTTCGCGCTCAGGTGAGGCAGAGCTGAGGAGGATATGAATTGCCCGGCCGATTCAAAACAGCCTGATCGGCAGATCGCCAATCTGTGCGATAATTTACTGCTGCAGGGCGAAGCATGCAGTATTGTGCAGTATCCTCCAGGAAATGCTTCCATCTTTGTGATACAGTAATATAGGTTGATGAAGGAACTTTAGAAATGGCAGAAGAAGATCTCATACCGCAATGGGCAAAAGAGCTCGTGGAAGCCATTGCGGCCACCCTTGAGTTTGAGGCCCCCGCGTCTTTGGATTGCCAGCTCTCGGCACCGGACGAAACGGAATGGGGCGTCGATATGGTGGAGCTGTGGCCGGCTGTCATGGAGATTCAAGAAGCGGGACCCAACGATGGTGAGATCGTCTATGGCGTCGTCCGTCATATGAATCTCCTGGCTATCCAGAAGCTGTTCGATGAGGTAGGGGCGTTCCTGCTGGAATTTGAAAATGACGGCCAGCCCAGTATCGTGATCGAGGGAAAGTTCAAAGAACGGGCTGTGATCGTCCTTATCTACTTCGATCCTCCCTTCGAGAATGAGGAAGGGACGGAATAGTCCTGCCGGCAGATGACACCTATCCACCTGCATAGTTTAAAACCCACCTTTGGACCGGGGAGTTTTAATTGGTATACCGATACGATTGATCCAGCCAACTCCAGTCTTGAGGACCCTGTCCTCTGACATCTTAAATCGTCCCTGCTTTCATGCCTCAGGTTGGAATTGGCTCGCCGAAAATCGAACTTCAACAGTTATATGAATAGAAATGGGAGGTCGATATGATCCGATTCACACTCCTGGGCATCTCGCTGGTTTTGCTGGTCACCGGACTGGTACTCCTGCTGGGAAG
>JBLNAU010000349.1:0-3034 GCA_050259515.1 Syntrophothermus sp. | reverse complement strand
GGGGGGCCACAATGAAGGTTTCCCGGATACGTTCAAACAGCTTTATGCAAAAGTGTATGATTACATTTTTGCAGGAGATTTCGACAGAACACCAGATTTCCCAACCTTTGCCGACGGGCATTATGAGATGCAATTGTGCGAAGCCATCGAGCGCAGTGCCCGTGAGAAGAGCTGGGTGAAGGTTAAGTAATCGGCATACATCCCTCTCGCAGGTCGTGTTCCAAGCCCTGCGGATATTTCAAATGGAGGCAGAAATGAAACTTGGATTCTTTACAGCCGCATTGCCAGATAACAGCCTGGAACAGGCTGCCCAATGGGGTGCAGAAAGCGGATTCCAGGCAATCGAGATCGCCTGCTGGCCGCGGGAAAAAGCGACCCGCCGTTATGCGGGTGTCAGTCACATCAATGTTGCCGAGCTCGACCAGGCCCAGGCGAAGGAGATCTGCAAGATGCTGGATGGCTATGGCCTGACGGTCTCCTCCCTGGGATACTATCCAAACCCGCTCGACCCGGATGCGGAACACCGGGAAACGGTCATCGGCCACCTGAAGAAAGTGATCGAAGCCGCAGCCATGCTCGAAGTTCCCGTCGTTGGAACCTTTATTGGCAAGGACAAGAACAAGACCGTGCCCCAGAACCTGGAGGACTATGCCACGATCTGGCCGCCGATCGTGAAGTTCGCGAGAGACCATGGGGTCAAGATCGCGATCGAGAACTGCCCCATGATCTTCTCCTATGACGAATGGCCCGGGGGCAACAATCTTGCCAGCACACCTGCCATCTGGCGCAAGATGTGGGAGATCATCCCGGATGATAATTTCGGGTTGAACCTGGATCCGTCCCATCTTATTTTGCAGATGATCGATTATGAGCGTGTGATCCATGAATTCTCGAGCAGGATCTTTCATGTCCATGCCAAGGATCTGCATATTGACCGCGAAGGCCTGTATAACCACGGCGTCCTTTCGCAGGGCATGGGCTGGCAGGTGCCGCGCCTCCCCGGCCTCGGCGATATGGACTGGGGTAAGTTCTTTGCTGCACTCACCGCGGCCCGCTATGATTTTGTGGTCAGCATTGAGCATGAAGATCGGGTTTATGAAGGTGATGAGGAGCTTGTCAAGCGCGGCTTCTATCTCTCCAGGGATATTCTCAAACCCTATATTCACTAAAAGCAAAGTTTTTCTGTTTTCTTCACCCCTTCCCAATCTGGGGAGGGGTGAATTTATGAATATTTTGCCACTGCCAAAAGGACGGTAATCAATGAAAAAATATATTGGATGCGACCTTGGTGGAACCAACCTGCGCGCTGCGATCGTGGATGTGGAAACCGGTCGGGTCCTTCACCAAATGAATATTCCAACCCTGGCGCGCGAAGGGCATGATGCCGTCATGAGGCGCATGGCAGATCTGTTCCTGGGCTTGATCCAATCTGCAGGATTTCAGAAGGAGGAAATTGGCGGAATCGGGATCGGTGTCCCGGGGGTATTGGATCTCGAAAAAGGTGTGGTTTTATTCCTGCCCAATCTTGCCGGAACCTGGCCGCATGTTCCCCTGCGCGAGACGATCCTAAACTATACCGGACTCCGGACGGCTTTGCTGAATGATGTCCGGGCAATTACGAACGGGGTATGGCGTTTTGGGGCGGGCCATGGCTTGGATACGGTTGCGGTCTTCGCCATCGGTACCGGGATCGGTGGCGGTCTGGTATTGAATGGCCAGCTTCATCTCGGCATCGGTGGCACGGGAGGCGAGCTCGGTCATACCACCATCGATTTCAATGGTCCACGCTGCGGGTGTGGAAATTATGGTTGTCTCGAAGCGTACGCTTCCGGTCCGGCGATTGCTGCGATGGGCTTGAAGGCGGTCACACAGGGACTGACAACTTCCATTGCCGACCTGTGTGAGAACGATCTGAATCGCATCACCCCTGAGCTGATTGCGAAGGCTGCCAGAAACGGCGACGAAATTGCGAAGGATATTTATGAGCGGGCGGGTTTCTATCTCGGCATCGCCGCGGCAAACATTTGCGTGGCGATCGGTCCACGACGTATCATTATCGGTGGTGGAGTGGCCCAGGCGGGGGACCTGCTCCTGGAGCCGATCCAGCGCACGCTGCGTGAACGAGTGACAGTCATGCCGGTGGGTAAGGTGGAAATCGTTCCCTCCCAGCTTGGCAATAACGCCGGGGTCATTGGGGTTGCCTGCTGGTCAGCGGAACACTCATAAGCTCAATATTAGCCTGTATAAAGGATATTCTCGAATTTAGCCACCCTCGTAAAGGGCGGCTGATTTTTTGTTTCTGAGAATAAAGGACAAATAAGATGGAAATATTTAACTGGTCAAGTGGTCAAGTGACTTTACCTCTTGACAACCGCTTCAAAACGTTGTATTATGTGGGCGTAGTCATTTGCACCATTTTTCACAATATACCTAATTAGATTGGAATAGTGGAATTTCGGTAAGTAGATCTCATGGACAACAGCAGCTTTTTCCAGAGTGTAGAGAAGTCCAGGCTGGCCGATGAAGTAGCCAGGCAGATCGAGCAGGCTATTCAAGAGGGGAGATTTTTACCTGGCGAATCCCTGCCGCCCACCCGGGAATTAGCGACCAAGTTTAATGTCAGCCGTCCCATTTTGCGTGAAGCGCTGAGTATTTTACAAATTCAAGGCTATGTCACGATCCGGCATGGACGCGGTACATTTGTAAAAGATCCCAATACGGATATTTTGAATGTATCGCTGGAATCATGGTTAACAAAAAACCGTTCCCTGGTTGAAAATTTTTATGAAGCCCGTTTGGCGATCGAGCCGGTCTGCGCAGCCCGCGCGGCCCAGCTGGCAGGGGAGAGAGAGATTGCTGAGCTGCAGGGAATCCTGAATCATTTGGATCATCTTACCGATACGAGCGATACAGCTGTCCTGGTCAGCGCCGATATTGATTTTCATTCGGCAATCGCCAGGTTTTCCAAAAACGAATTCCTCATCAAAATGCTAAATTCGTTGATCGTCCCGGAGACCGACGTTCGCAAGATCGT
>JBLNAU010000348.1:0-3550 GCA_050259515.1 Syntrophothermus sp. | reverse complement strand
AGACGATCCACGGCGTGGAATTCACGGAGGAGCCCGTTCCGCCCGCGGGCGTACCGCTGGTTTGTGACTCCTCCTCCGATTTCATCAGCCGTCCCGTCGACATCACAAAATATGCCTTGATGTATGCCGGTGCGCAGAAGAATGCCGGCCCTGCCGGTGTGACCATTGTCATCGCCCGCGACGATATGCTGGAGCGCACCCCTGAGAACCTGCCGGTCATGCTGGACTACAAGGCCCTGGCGGCCAGCGGATCGCTGCATAACACCCCGCCCGCCTTCGCCATCTACATCGTCGGGCTGGTCTTCCAGTGGGCCAAGAAACTGGGCGGCCTGGCGGAGGTCCAGAAGATCAACCGCAAAAAAGCGGATTTGATCTATACCACCATTGACGAGAGCGGCGGCTTCTATCGCGGCCATGCCGTGCCGGAAGCCCGCTCGGTCATGAACATCCCGTTCCGCCTGCCTTCCGAGGAGCTCGAAGACACCTTCGCCAAGGAAGCCAAGAGCAACGGGCTGATCGGTCTCAAGGGACATCGCTCGGTCGGCGGCATGCGTGCCTCCATCTATAACGCGATGACCGTGGAAGGCGCCGAAGCGCTGGTCCAGTTCATGAAGGAATTCCAGAAGAAGAACGGCTAGTGCCGCAACTTCCTTAAGCTGTAGGGGCTCGGGCTTATTTTGAAGGTGCATTATGAATTTTAGCCCTCCAAATTAAGCTTGTTGCGGGACTAGTCTCGGCCAACAGATTTGTAATCCAACTGCCCGCTTTCCCCGGAAGGCGGGCTTTTTCGTTTTGGTTATAATTGCCAGATGGATTTGTTTTTTCCCGAAGACCACCTGAACCGAATGACGCCCGAAGAGACTCACATTACCCGTCTCAGCGCCGAGCCCTATCCCGATGGCTACCGCTTGCACGTCAATATTGAGATCACCCCCTTTCAGAAACGACCTCATATTGAAGTACAGCTCCGCGATGCGGAGGGTGATGAGGTGGCATCCACAAGCATCGTGGAGCCGATGGGCTGGAAACTGGAATTTACCATGCACATCCGCGGCGAGTTGAAAAATCCATACACTCTGGAAGCAAAGCTTTTTTATCCCGATGGACCGGCTGATAAACCCCAAACCTTTACCTTCGATGTAAAGCCGCCCGAACCTGATTCGGCTTCATAACATTTCATGCGAACAACATCCCTATACCGTTCTCTCACGCTGACGGCCATTTTGTGTGTCATCGTTCTGATACTTCTGAGCTGTTCCCCGCAGACCGCAGCCACGCCTGAAGTAGTCAACACCCTCACAGTCACACCGACCAAAACCGAGCAAACGCTTCCCATTGTTTCGGGGAATACCCGGCAGGAGATGGTCATCTTTTCCTATGAAGAGGATGGATTTGCCCACCTCTTTGCCTACATTCCCAACCAGATGCCTTTGACTCGTCTGACCTATGGAAACTGGGATGATATCGCTCCCTCCCCCGAGCCCGGTGAAAGAAGGATTGCATTCGCATCGAATCGCAGCGGATACTGGGATCTGTATCTGCTGGATCTGAAGACCGGTGAGACCACTCCCTTAACCAAAACACCCGAATACGAAAGCGCGCCGACCTGGTCGCCCGATGGTAAATTCCTTGCTTACGAATCGTACACGAACGATAACCTCGATATCGTCGTTGGACCGGCGAGCGATCCGGTGGATGGCGCCGTCCGGCTGACCGACTCTTCCGCGGCCGATTATTCCCCGGCCTGGGCGCCGGATGGTCGCCACATTGCCTTCGTCTCGGACGGCGATGTCATCCTGGCGGATCTGGATCGGACCGACGGCAGTCGGTTCACAAATTTAAGCAATACCAGGTACGCGGCGGAATCACATCCGGTCTGGTCCCCGGATGGTCACCAGCTGGCCTGGGCCTCTGCAGCGACGACGGTTGGACGGAGCGGGATTTATCTCTGGGACTCCGCCAAAAAAGAACCGGCCACCTGGCTGGGTGATGGCGACTATCCTGCCTGGAACCCTGCAGGCGATCAGATCCTTACAACTTTGACCGCGCCGAACAATACTTATCTCACGATTTATTCGCCGGATGGAAGGCTTCTTCTTCCGCTTGAGCCCTTCCCGTCGATCCTGCGTGGGGTAACGTGGGCGAATCTCGATGTGGCAAACTCCTTATCGCAAACCTTTCAGCAGGCTGCGAGCCTGACGCCTGCTCCGCTGTGGGCCGCCATGGGGGATCCCGTTTCGGAGGGTGGGACAAGTCGCTGGTCGCTGGTCAATCTGGAGGGCGTGCAGGCTCCCTATCCTCAGTTACACGATCTCGCCGATGAAGCCTTTACTGCCCTGCGCCAGCGTGTCCAGGAACAGGTTGGGTGGGACGCGCTCGCCAGCCTGGAGAATGCCTTCGTGCCGATCACCAGTCCGCTCGACCCCGGATATGCAGAAGACTGGCTATATACCGGCCGCGCCTTTGCGATCAATTCATTGATGACCAACGCCGGCTGGATGGTTGCCGTGCGGGAGGATTTCGGGGCACAGACCTACTGGCGTTTGTATCTGCGCGCCCAGCAACAGGATGGCTCCCTGGGCGAGCCTCTCCACAGCCAGCCCTGGGATCTCTCTGCGCGCTATAATCTGGATCCCAAAGTCTATGAACAGGGCGGCGGATACAGCGCTGTGCCGCCGGGATTCTGGGTCGATGTAACCACCCTGGCAAACCAGTACGGCTGGGAACGTGTCCCGGCTCTGCCCAACTGGCGGACCTATTATCGCGGGGCGCGTTTCACTGAGTTTGCTTTGACAGGCGGTGAGAGCTGGTACGATGCCATGCTCGAGCTCTATCCGCCGGACGTGCTGGTCACACCGACCAAGCTTTTACCTCCTACATTGACTCCAACCCGCACCCCTCTGCCGACCTGGACGCCCCTGCCAACGCGCACGCCACGACCCACCTATACACCCAGCATTACTCCCACCCCGCGTGATACGAAGACACCGTCGATCACACCGATCCCATCGAGCACCCGTACTCCTTCCTCCACGCCACCCACGATCATTCCATGAAGAATTCCATTCGCATGGAGTCAGGGAGATTGCTTCCCAATAGAACCCGCAGATTTCTGCACCCCGGAGTCTCCTTGATCACTCTGGTGATTGCCGCACTTGCTTCCTGCACTCCGTCCCTCGCGACGCAAAATCCGGCGTCCACTCCAACGGCAGTGATCGCCGGGGAAGCGGCGACCCAGCCCGCGGCTGAGGCGCAAGCAGAGCCGCAGCCCAGGCCGACCATCCCTCCGTTCCGGTTCGTTCTCCCCACTCCCGGGGCGGAACCTGTTTCGGGGTGGCGCCCGCCTCTTTATCCGATTCCGTGGGCCGTCTCCGCCTATGACCATTTCTATTTTGCCCGTCCCATCGCAGCGGACAATGTCAACTGGCCCCTGGCAGACTATCGGTATGGAGGCGTGTTCTTCGCGCCGAACATCGTCCACACCGGCGTGGATATCGATGCAGACAAGGGCACACCGATCCTGTCGGCCGGGCCCGGGACCGTTGTCTCG
>JBLNAU010000347.1:0-4740 GCA_050259515.1 Syntrophothermus sp. | reverse complement strand
GCTCCCTTGTGCCAGAGCTCGCTCCGGCTGCGGGACCAGAAAACCGTTTCCCCCTTTTCAAGCGTCAACTGCAGGGACTCGCGGCTCATGTACGCCAGCATCAAAACATCTTTTGTCCCTGTATCCTGAACCACCGCCGGGATGAGACCCTGCGCGTCAAACCTGAGCTCGTCGATGGAAATCTGCATGCTGAATTCCTCCTATTCCTGTTGATGTTCCAGGATGCGGACAGGAACACCCTGTTGCTGCAATTCTCTTTTCAGCGCTGGGATCCTCAACTTCCCATCATGGAACAGCGAAGCAGCCAGCGCGGCATCCGCCCCGCCCGTGGTGAGCACTTCAGCAAAATGAGAAGGCGTCCCCGCTCCGCCCGAGGCAATGACCGGCACAGAGACAGACTCTGCGATCGTCCGGGTCAGCTCGAGGTCATAGCCGGCCAGCGTTCCATCCGCGTCCATGCTGGTCAGCAGGATCTCACCGGCCCCCAGCTCCACCCCGCGCACCGCCCATTCGACCGCATCCATCCCGGTTGGGACACGACCGCCGTTGACAAAGACCTGCCAGCCTGCACCAGTCCGGCGGGCATCGATGGCCAGCACGATACACTGCGCGCCAAAACGGGAAGCGCCCTCTGAAAGCAGTACAGGGTTTTTCACTGCCGCTGAATTGACACTGATCTTGTCCGCACCAGCCAGCAGTAAATTGCGCATGTCGTCCACCACGCGTATCCCGCCTCCAACCGTCAATGGCATGAATACCGTATCTGCCACGCGGCCGACCAGGTCGAGAGTGGTCCTTCGTCCCTCGTGTGTGGCGGAAATATCGAGGAAGACCAGCTCGTCGGCGCCCTGCCCATCGTACAGGCGGGCCTGCTCGACCGGGTCCCCCGCGTCACGCAGATTCACAAAGTTAACCCCTTTCACCACACGCCCATCCTTGATATCCAGACAGGGAATGATTCTTTTCGATAACATATTTCTCCTGCTACTCCGGCTTTGAAAAGGTCGAGATGGCTTCCCGTAGATCGATCGTCTCTTCATACAGGGCGCGCCCGATAATTACACCAGCCAGGCTCGCATCGTGCGCCGCCCGGACATCGTCGAGGGTTTGCACGCCGCCTGAAGCGATTACATCCAGCCGGCTCACTCTGGCAAGTGCACGCGTGGATGGGATGTTCAAGCCGCTCCCCATACCATCCCGGCTCACGTCGGTAAAGATGAGGGTCCGCAGCCCAAGCTCGCCCATTTGAAGCGCCAGGTCGCTGGCAGGCATTCCACTGTTCTGCTGCCAGCCGCGCACCCGGACGAGACCATCCCGGGCATCGATCCCAACCGCGATCTTCTCTTGACCAAATTTTTTCAAGGCAGATGCAATCACCTCCGGCTGCTCAATGGCGATCGTACCAAGGATGGTACGGCTTACGCCCATTGCCAGGACTTGCTCAATTGCATCAAGCGAGCGCATACCGCCACCAAACTGTACCTGGACACCAGATTTCAGAATTTGCTCCAATGCCCGTCGATTCGCGGCATCGCTCTCGCCGAACGCTCCATCCAGGTTCACCACGTGCAGCCAGCCTGCCCCGGCGTCCAGCCAGCGTTTTGCAGTGTCAGCGGGATGATCGCTATAGGAGGTCATACGGCCGGGATCCCCTTCCTTCAGCCGCACCACTTTTCCGCCGCGCAAATCGATGGCAGGATAGATCGTAAAACTCATGATCGCTCCACAAAGTTCCTCAGAATTTGCAGCCCCACTGTCTGGCTCTTCTCAGGATGGAACTGCACCCCAAACAGGTTTTCCCTCTGCACGGAGCAGGCATAAGACAAACCGTACTCGGTCGTCGCTGTGACATCCGGCTGGTTTTCCGCCCGGCAGTAATATGAGTGATTGAAATAGACGTATGAGCCGGAGGGAATGCCGCGAAAGAGCGGCGCGCCCTCCCGGACCTCGATCTGATTCCAGCCCGTATGCGGGACCTACACCGGCAGCGACCCCGCAAATCTGACGACCCTGCCAGGCAGCAGGCCCAGTCCCTTGTACTCGGCCATCTCTTCACCGATCTCGAACAGGCCCTGCATCCCCACGCAGATGCCAAGCATTGGCACGCCGCGTGCAGCGATTTCCATTACGGCCTCCTCCATCCCGCGCATTCGCAGGCCGGACATAAAATCGCCAAATGCGCCAACGCCTGGCAGCACCACGCGCCTGCCATCCAGCACTTTTTTCGGATCGCTCGTACAAAGGACATCCGCGCCAACGGCTTCCAGCGCCTTCTGCACCGAGCGAAGGTTGCCGGTGCCTGCATCGATCAAAATTAATTCGTTCATTCAATCATTCCTGGTACTTCAAGATCACAAGGTGCCTTTCGTGGATGGGATGCTGCCCGCACGTCGCGGGTCGACCCGGGTTGCTTCATCCATTGCACGCGCCCAGGCTTTGAATAAGGCTTCCGCCTGGTGGTGGTCATCCCGTCCATAGAGAACCCGGCCGTGCAAATTGCAGCGGGAAGTGACGGCAAACGATTCAAAAAAATGAGGCAACAGGGTCGTCGGGATATTCCCGACATACGGCGTGTGCCAGTCGGCCTGGATCACCGCATAGGGGCGCCCGGACAGGTCAATGGCTACATGGGCCAGGGTCTCATCCATCGGGGCAAAGCAATCGGCCATGCGGATAATTCCCTTCCGGTCGCCCAGCGCCTGGTCAAATGCCTGGCCCAGGGCCAGCGCTACATCCTCCACGGTGTGATGAACATCGATGTGCAGGTCGCCGGTCGCCTGTACGGTGAGATCGAATAGGCCATGGACAGCCAGGTGGGTCAGCATATGATCCAAAAAACCAATGCCGGTGGTAATCTGGTGTTTTCCGGTTCCATCCAGATTCACCTGAATCTCGATCTGCGTTTCGTTGGTGTGCCGGGAGATCTCTGAAGTTCGCATGCCTGCTCCTATTTTGCCTGCAGTTCCATGACAGGATGCACTGCGGGGAGGAAATATACCTTGAATCTTATAAGCTCTGTAATGCTTCCAATAATGCATCCGTATCCTGCGGCCTGCCCACGCTGATCCGGATGTGATCGCGCAAGCCGGGCTTGTTGAAATAACGGATAAAGACACCATGCTCCAGTGCCAGCCGGGACTTCAGCTCTGCTGCCTCGCGTCCGATTACCTGGCATAATATAAAGTTGGATTGCGTGGGATAAGGCTTCAAATATGAAAGCTGCTGCAGCCCTGCCATGAGCCGTGTCCGCTCCATTTTCAAGCGCTCCACAACTTCCTTTAATTCCTCCACATGCTCCAGGGAAACCTGGGCCGCGACACTGGCTGCAACGTTCACGTTGTAGGGCTGCTTGGATTTCCACAGGGTGGGCATGAGCCAGAGAGGGAATGCGCCGTACCCGATTCGCAAGCCAGCCAGCCCGGCCCATTTGCTGAACGTTCGCAGAACGACCAGGTTTTCCCGCCCAGGAACCTCTTGAATGCGGCTCAAGCCGGCGCCAAGGGTATCCCCTGCAAACTCTATATAGGCTTCATCGAGCACCACCAGCAGTGGGAGAGACAATAACTCATCAAGGTCTTTCGCATCGAGCAGTGAGCCGTCCGGGTTGTTCGGAGAAGCAATAAATAAAATCTTCGGTCGATGAGTTTCGACTGCACTGCGAATCGAGTCCATGTCCAGAGAGAAACCAGGTCTTCTGGGGATCTCGATACATTGGGCAGCATTCAATTCGGCATCGAAGGAGTACATCCCAAAGGTAGGCGGACAGGAAAGGATACACTCGCCCGGCTCCAGCAGGACACGCATGAGCAGGTCGATCAGCTCATCCGCACCTGCGCTTGCCATCAGGTATTCATCTCCGATGCCTGTAAACGTGGAAAGTTTCTTACGAAGAGCGCGGCTCTCTGGGTCGGGATAGATATGTGGGAAGTCCAGTTCGCCAAGTGCTTTACGAACGACCTGCAGGGGTCCATAGGGATTCTCGTTCGCATCCAGCTTGACGATCTGCGAGGGTGAACGCCCGGTGCGGGCAGAGAGGACCTCAAATGGCTCGATCGGCGTGTAAGGCGGCATCGCATCCAGGTGAGCCCTGCTTCTCATAGGGACTTCCCCGATCGCAGGAGGGCTGCGTTTCCATGCGCGTCCAATCCTTCGGCTTCCGCGATCACGGCCGCGCTGGGACCCACTAACTGGGCCGTATTTCCATCCAGCGCCACCAGGCTGACGATCTTGACGAAGTCCCACACGTTGAGAGGCGATGCGAATCGGGCCGAGCCTCCGGTGGGCATCACGTGACTGGGACCTGCCAGGTAATCGCCCAGCACCTCAAAGGAATGCTCCCCGACGAACAGCCCCCCGGCATGATTGACTTTCTCCACCCAGCGCCAGGGATCGTGGACAGATAATCCCAGATGCTCCGGGGCATATTCATTGGCAAGCTGAACCGCTTCCTCGAGGTCACGGGTCAATACCGCGCCTCCGCGATTTTCCAGGGAAGCGGCAATGATCTCTGCACGACTGCGCTGTTCGATCTGCCGCGCAACCTCCACCTGCACATGTTCGATCAAGTTCTGCGAGGGTGTCAGCAGGATGGCGGATGCCAGTAGATCATGCTCGGCCTGGGCCAACAGATCGGCGGCGACCCAGGCCGGGTCTGCAGCCTCATCCGCAATGACGACGGTCTCCGTGGGCCCGGCCAGGCCATCGATCCCCACCACGCCGTAGACCTGGCGTTTTGCAAGG
>JBLNAU010000346.1:0-7038 GCA_050259515.1 Syntrophothermus sp. | reverse complement strand
TGAGAAATTCAGAAAACTGAAGAAGCGCTGTGACCCGGACAATCTGCTTGAATCCGATCTCTATCGAAGAGTTTTTGAATAGTTCTTTACTTGCCGGAAAAATATGATCTGATCGTCATTGGCGCCGGGCCAGCGGGGGAAAAGGGTGCATCCAAAGCCGCTCAATACGGAAAACGAGTCGCGCTGATCGAGCGCGCACCGTATCTGGGCGGCGCAGGTATTAATACCGGGACGATTCCCTCCAAGACGTTGCGCGAATCGGCGTTGTATTTCTCCGGGCTGCGGCAGCGCGGCCTGTATGGCATCGATTATTCCCTTAAAGAAGATCTGACCGTAAAGGATTTCATGTACCGCGAGCGGACCGTGGTCGACAAAGAACGATCCATGATCGAGCAGTCTGTGCGGCATGAGAAGATTACATTGATCCGCGGCGAAGGATCGCTGAAAGATCCGCATACGGTTCAGGTCAGATCCGAAGATGCTGAGATTGAAGTGACCGGGGACGTCATTCTCATTGCCACCGGTTCCTCTCCCCATCATCCGCCTGAAATTCCGTTTGATGGGCAGTTGATCTTTGATTCGGACACGATCCTGAACATGAACCAGATTCCCAAAACGATGGCGGTCATTGGCGGCGGGGTCATCGGCACGGAGTACGCCTCGATCTTCACCGCGCTGGGAATCAAAGTGACCCTCATCGAGCCGCGTGGACGGATTGTCTCGTTTGTGGATTCAGAGGTCGGTGAGCGACTGACGAACCAGCTGCAAAAACTGGGCCTGCACTTTATTTTCAACGATCGCATGACCGTGATCAAGCCGCAGGATCATCATGTCCACGTCAGCCTGGAAAAGGGCGGGCTCATGGAGTTTGATGTTGCCCTGGTTGCAGCAGGCAGGCAGAGCAACATCCAGGGATTGGGAGCCGAACGGGTCGGCATGAAGCTTGGCGAGCGCGGCCTGATCCTGGTGGACGAAAATTACTGCACCAACATTCCCAATATTTATGCAGTCGGGGATGTGATCGGTTTTCCGGCCATGGCCTCCACCTCCATGGAGCAGGCGCGTGCGGCGGTCGTCCATGCCTTTGATTTGAAATACAAGGAAAAACTGGCGCCCTTTGTGCCGCTGGCGGTGTATGCGATTCCCGAGATATCGTCGGTGGGCCTGACGGAAGATGACTGCAAAACAAAGAACATTGATTACCTGGTCGGGCGCGCCTACTATGAGGAGAACGCCCGGGGACAGATCATCGGGGATATGAGCGGGATGATCAAGCTGGTCTTCTCGCCGATCGATAAAAAACTCCTGGGCGCACATATCATTGGCGAGCAGGCATCCGAGCTCATTCATGTTGCCGAACATGTCATGTTGACTGCCGGGCCAATCGACGCATTTATCGATGCTGTTTATAATTACCCAACCCTGTCTGATTCCTACCAGTATGCCGCCTATGACGGGCTGGCAAAGCACGCCAAGTGGCTGGAAGCCAACCAGTAATGTTCCAGGAAATGGACGGGGGATCTTTGGATATTCAGAATAATGATTGCTTATACATTCCTTTTTAGAGGTGAGTCATGGAACATTATGACCTGATCGTGATCGGCTCGGGACCGGCGGGGGAGAAGGGCGCTGCCCAGGCAGCCTATTTCAATAAGAAGGTGGCTCTGATCGAGCGCAACGCTGAGATCGGCGGTGCGGGGATCAATACCGGCACAGTTCCCTCCAAGACTTTACGTGAAGCGGCGCTCTATTATTCCGGTCTGCTCCAGCGCGGTTTATATGGCATCGATTATTCGCTGAAAGACAAGCTCACGGTGAAGGATTTTATGCACCGCGAGCAGCTGGTCGTGATGAATGAGCATGCCCTTGTCTGGGGAAATCTTAAGCGGCATAACATCAAATTGATCCATGGAGAGGCCGCGCTGAAGGATGCCCATACGGTCAAGATCAACAAGGTCGACTGTGAAACAGAGATCAGCGGCGATGTCATCCTGATCGCCACGGGGTCCTCTCCCTGGCATCCGCCCGGGATTCCCTTTGATGGCAAGCTGGTCTTCGATTCGGATTCCATCCTCCACATGCCGCAGATTCCGAAGACCATGGCAGTCATTGGCGGCGGGGTCATCGGTACGGAATACGCGTCCATTTTCACGGCCCTGGGCGTCCAGGTCACACTGATCGACCCGAAGGACTGCATCCTGCCCTTTGTAGATAACGAGATCAGTCTTAGGCTGCGGGAGCAGCTGAAATCGTTGGGACTCAAATTTGCCCTGGAGCGGCGGGTGATGGCCATCGAGCCGCAGGAAAACCGTGTCCGGTTAACGCTGGACGATCAGACCCTCATCGAAGTGGATATCGTTCTTGTGGCAATGGGCCGGCAGAGCAATGTGCGGGGACTCTGCCTGGATCAGCTGGGTGTGCAACTGGGCAGCCGGGACGTGATCCTGGTCAACGACAAATATCAGACGAACCTGCCCAGTATTTACGCGGCCGGCGACGTGATCGGTTTCCCGGCCCTGGCTTCCACTTCGATGGAGCAGGCGCGGGTGGCAGTATCGCATGCCTTCAACTTCACCTACAAGGAGGAGATGTCACCCATCCTGCCGCTGGCGGTGTATGCCATCCCTGAAATCTCGATGGTGGGCCTGACGGAGGAGGAATGCAAAGCAAAGCAAATTCCCTACCTGGCCGGGCGCAGCTATTACAGTAACAATCCACGCGGCCAGATCATCGGCGATATGAGCGGGATGATCAAATTGATCTTTTCCCCCACCGACAAAAAACTGCTGGGCGCGCACATCATCGGCGAGCAGGCCTCGGAGCTGATTCATATTGCAGCCCATGTCCTGTTGGAAAACGGGACGATCGATACATTTATCCGTGCGGTCTATAACTATCCAACTCTCTCGGACCTGTACAAGTACGCGGCGTACGATGGGCTGGGAAACTGGGAGAAATGGAAGCAAGAAAAGGGATCATGAATCTGGAAGTCCGTGATCTTGGCCTGGTCGAATATGAGGCCGCCTGGAAGCTGCAGGATCAATACGCTCTTGAAATTGCAGAAGGGAAGCGCCCCCCAACCCTGCTGCTCCTGGAGCATCCGCACGTTTACACCTTTGGACGGCGCGGCCATGAGGAAAATCTGCTGTGGGGCGAAAAGCAGCTGGCGATGAAGGGCATTGCCATCCACTGGGTGGACCGCGGCGGTGATGTGACCTATCACGGGCCGGGACAACTAGTAGGATATCCTCTCATCCCTCTAACCCCTCTGCCGCTGGATCAGGAGACAGGAAGGATTCCCCAGGGCGATTATGTTGGCTATGTGCGCAGGCTGGAGGAGACGCTCATCGTGGCACTGGCGCGGCTTGGGGTCGTGGCAGGCCAGAGGTCCGGGCTGACCGGGGTGTGGATCCAGGCGGATGTCCATTCGCGGTGTCCAAGATGCAGTCCTGAGGATCGCAAAAAGCCGGCCAAGATCGCGGCCATCGGCGTCAAGGTGGATGCACGCGGCGTCTCGCGTCATGGCTTTGCGCTGAACGTCGACCCGGATATGGAATACTGGGACGGGATCATCGGCTGTGGATTGCAGGATGAGCCCATCGTCTCACTGGCGGACCTGTTTCCCGAGCCGCCCTCGATGGAACGGGTGAAGCGGGAAGTGATCGCCGCGTTTGTCGAAGTGTTTGGTTTTGATCTTAAATAAAAACAGGCTCCGCGTCCTTTCAGACCCGGAGCCTGTTTCTGTTTCATGAGATACCTATGCCCGTGATTCGGCTGTCGCCTTCACAGGAACCGCATACTGCCGTTTCCAAAGGAAGAAAACCACGGCGATGTACCCGAAATAGGCGATCATCTCCGTCAGGGCGGGGGAGCTGTTGTAGCCGAATAAGGTCTGAAGAAGCTGGCCGAGCAGGGATGATTCGCTGATGACCGCGTCCAGGTTCCAAATATGTTCGACCATGGATGGGATCCAGCCCACTTCATTGAACTCGTGCACGCCGTGAGCGACCAGCCCCGCAGCAAACAGGATCAGGAGAAAACCGGTTACCTGGAAAAATTTCCGTAAATCCAGGCGGACGGTGGTGGCAAAAAGAGTCCAGCTCAGCAACGCGGCTGTACCAATTCCAAGGATGGTTCCGGCAAGGGTTTGAACAACTTCGCTGCTGATCCTGCCCGAATTGGTGGCAAAGAATGCGGCGGTGACAAAGATCGCCAGCTCCACGCCTTCCCGCACCACGGCAACAAATGCCAGCCAGAAAACGGCGAGCTTGCTGGTGGAGGCCGCGGCCTTATTCACACCCGACTCCAATTCGCTCTTGAGGAACCGGGATTGTTTGCTCATCCAGAAGATCATCCAGGTCAGGATTCCGGCCGCCAGGATCATCGTAATGCCTTCGAAAATCGCCTCGCCCGGGTCCTCGAGGGACATCCCGAACGTTGTCAGCACGATGGCTGTCAAAATGCTGACGCCAATGGCACTTAACGCACCCAGCCAGACGGCGGGAACGAGATCTTTTCGCCGAATTTTGCTAACGGCACCCAGAACGATGCCAATGATGAGAGCTGCTTCGAGTCCCTCACGCAGGGACAGTAGATAGGTAGGTAACAATGTGTATCTCCTAATTTAGAGTAAAGTTGTCTGATTGGGATGTTATAATCGACTCCATTGGAAATATCCAGAAACTAGCTTGAACTTCGGTTTCACCTAGGGTGAAACTTTTCATATGTGGAGAACGACTGATGGCAACACCCGCAATGCAGCGCTATGCGGCTGAGATCTATAGACTTCAACAGGATATGGCTTATGTGGGGCTGAACGATTTATCGGAAAGCGCGAATGCATCCCTGCAGGCAACAGCCCGTATGGTGGGGCGGATGAAGGAACTGGGCTATCTGGAGCACGAGCTCTATCGAGGCGTCCGCCTGACCCAGGTCGGTGAAAGGATCGCCATGCCGGCCCTGCGCCGTCACCGTCTGGTGGAGGTCTTCCTGGTCCAGGTCATGAAATACGGCTGGGATGAAGCTCACGAGCTTTCGGACCAGTTCGCCCTGGGCGTGAACGACAAGGTGGAGAACCGCATCGACGAGATCACCGGTCACCCGAAGCGTTGTCCTCACGGCGAGCCCATCCCGAGCAAGGAGGGCGTCATGCCGGTTGTCAATGATGTGCCGCTGCTGGAGGTTCCCTCCGGCTCGGATTGTGTGATCAGCCGGGTGCGGACGCACGATGAAGAGAAGCTGAAGTACTTTGCAGAGCTTGGTCTTGTGCCGGGAGTCCCATTTCACCTGTTTAGCTGTGCGCCGTTCAAGGGTCCGCTTCGCCTGCTGGCAAAACCACACGATCATTTGATCGGCCATGAGCTGGCCGGAGCCTTATGGGTGGAAGTGACGAAGCGCGGGGAAGGCAATAAGCCGGTTCCAAAGGTATAAAAACATCCGTAAGTGATCTCTAGGAGGTACAGGCCAAGGTGTTTAAGATCTGAGGCTGCGACTGCCAGTATTGACAGAGGAGAGGCAGCAGACGAGGGTCACGGGCTTTGATTTTTTCGGTTAGAGTGATCGCGGATTGCAGGTCGTCTGTCTGCACGTAGGCATCAGCGAAGGGCAGCCATTCAGATGCGTCGGCGGGTTGGAGACCCAATTTCTCAGCCTGTTCACCCAGTGCAATAACCTGTTCCCAATTGGCCTCCTGGCGCGCCAGGTTTGCCTTCTGATAATAGTAGCACCAGGTGTGGGCCGGCTCGGCACCAAAGATGGCAGTGGGTGGGGTGCGGGGATTTGAGGTTTCAATCCGTGAGAGGTTGATGTTGGGCAGGGCCTGCTTTAATATCGGGTTCAGATTCGAGTTAAGCGGGTCGTCGGGTTGAATCAGATGCAGGCAGGCGGTCCCGTTGTTATCCACCACAAGGATGTTTTCCGAGTCGCCGCGATAGCGCCAGGTGCGGAAATTGTGACGGAGGTTTTTGCCGGCTTTGAGATTCTCAACTTGCGAAGCAAAACCCTGGCTCATGTTAAAGAACCAGTATGGAAACTCTCCGACCGTAAAAGCATCTGCATAGATCAGATTGATGGCTGATGACGTGGAGTAACTGCCAGCCGCAGGGACCACTTCGGAGTCGGAGAGCAGTGCGGTTTCGGGTGCCAGTGCCGGAACACGCCAGGCAAGCTGCCAGTAGAAGTTCTTCTGTGTCTCCCAGGCCGCGCGATAGTAATCGGCAACAAACAAATGAGCATAGACCGAAACACCGCATAGCAGGCTGAAAACAACAAGCTTACGACGCAGATGGTTGGGTGAAAACCATTCGAGCAGAGCAACTGTCAGCAGGGCCAGGCCAAACAGGGAGGGAAGAGTGATGCGATTGCCGTAGGGAGGAGTGAGCGCCTGGCGGTACGTTAACCATCCGGGCAGCGCACCGAGCAAAATGCCGAGCACACCCACCCAGAATGCCTGGGCCAGCCACGATCGGGATGATTCCTTCTGAGGTTGCGGTAATTGCAGGCGGGAAAGATAAAAGCCAATCGACCCGGCCGCCAGTACGGAAAAAAGCACAGCAAACAGGAAGAACTTGCTGGTGAATTCAACTCGTGATGGAGCATGAATATCGGACCAGACTTGTACCAGCATGTAAAGCAGGTCGCGCACAATGATTTGACCAAGGGTCAGCAACCCGGTAAGGGGCTGGGTTCGCAGGTCTTCCAGGAAGCGCACCGGATTGGGGTCATCCAGGGGCGGATGATAGAGGAGCAGCCGCCAAACGATATAGCTGATCAGTATCAGGGCATAAGGCCAGGCGAAACGGAAAAAAGTACGTAAGGTCTTTTTTTCAGAAACCTTCGCGGTCGTGGCGGTTCTTTGGTTTTCAGAATTAAGCGCCAGCCAGAGCACAACATAACGGAGGATTTCCATCCCCAGGAAGTATTCCATGGTCCATAATTGCAGCGCGGAAGCCGTAAGTGAAAGCACCAGCCAGAGCCATCTCATTCGACCGGGAACGAGAGCTTTCAACATGGCCCACAGTGAGAAGGCATAGAGCACGG
>JBLNAU010000345.1:0-5629 GCA_050259515.1 Syntrophothermus sp. | reverse complement strand
AGCGTGATATTCACGAGCCGATTCTATACTTCTGGGACTGATACGAAATAGTTCAACTATTAACCATGGAAGGTAGTACAATGAAATCAGGCTACTAGATGGTAATTGCGTATCCGCATGGGGGCGTTGAATTGTCGCTTATTAGCAAAATAAGATACCTTCCAGAAAACCAAATGTTAAGCCAAGGCTGCCATGCAATGCCAGCCTTGGTAGGTGTAGAACTGTGAAGGAGATTCACATGCAAGATCGAAAATGTTCCAAATGCGGCTCGGTCAACGTATATAGGAACGTGGGCAATAACTGGCTTCATGATGCTGTTGTCATCCAAACGATGGGCGAGAACAGGTTCGACGATCTATTTCAAATGAACGCTTTTCTCTGCCTGGATTGTCGTAACCTGGAATTCGAGGTCGTGGAAACATCCACCCAGTACGGAACGCAAAAGATGCTGGCGGAGTCTATACAAACCAGCCGGAATTGGATAAAAGCATCATAGCGCCTCGCTCAGAAAAGGATCAAATCCAGCCAGAGTCACATTTCTCTTTTGAGCGGGATGGCTACTGGTCTATCAACGTTTCTCGTGATTCCAGAGCGTTCCAATCGGCAACCTTTTTCGTGACCAGCTTCTTGCAGGCTGTTTTCAATTTCCTATAGTATCGGGCCAAGAACGTGGTTACAAAAGGTTACATCATGCATAGTGAATTGTAGCTTGCCCTATGAATTGCAGAAAAGACCCCTCCCAGCAGGGGTCTTTTTACGAAGAATCGGGATAATTCTGCAGGCAATCAGCAATATTTATTGCAGTAAAATAAATAGGACGATACGTGGGGATTACCGGAAAGCAAGTGAAAGGTAGTTAAGTTTATGCAGTCGAGCCAATTGAACCCGAATGAAGATCCTGACAAAGACAACCCGGCACTGAGCAAGGTGATCGAGCGCAACATTCGCACGATCATCCACCTGCGTACAAAGGACGAGCATGAGCGCAGCCCGCAAAACCGGATCGCCGATGCCATCACGTCCTTTTCGGGACGGATGGTCTTCGTCTATGTGCATATCGCATGGTTTGGGCTATGGATACTATTGAACACGGGCCATTTTGGGGTTCAGGTTTTTGACCCATTCCCTTACGGCCTGCTGACCATGGTTGTATCCCTGGAGGCGATCTTCCTCTCGACCTTTGTTCTCATCAGCCAGAACCGCCTGAGCGAAGAGGCGGAACAGCGCGCCGACCTGGATCTCCATATTGGACTGTTGACCGAACACGAACTGACCCGCGTGCTGCAGATGCTGGACGCCATACAGGACAAGCTGGAGATCGTGGATCATGCGAACAGCGACCTGGCCGACCTTGAAATGGAAACCAAGCCGGAAGATGTACTGGCTGAGATTCATCGCCTGCAAGCGATCGAATCTGGCAAAAGGTAAGGATTCATGAGCCAGGTTCCTGACAGCCGGACCGTTTCTGCCGAAGAATATCGAAATATCTTTGAAGCTGCAAGCGATGTGTTGGTCATTAATGATGTAGGGCTGGGCTCTGTGGTGGAAGCCAACCCTGCCGCCTGTCTGATGCATGGTTACTCCCGCCAGGAATTCCTTGGGCTGGATCTGGAGGCCTTCCTGCTTATGGAGAGCATCGCCTCCTTCAGGGAGCATATCCAGACCGCTGGATCTGGCGGCGTGTTCCAGGCACTCGCCGTTCACATGCGTAAAGATGGTCTGCGATTTTTCGTGGAGGAACGCATGTCGGTCATCGTTTTTCGCGACCGGCCCTGCCTGTTGAGTATCATGCGGGACGTCAGCCAGCGGCTCCAAACAGAAAAAATCCTAAGCCGGCAAATAGAGGGCCAGATCCGCGAACAGGCCACCCTGCTTGCCATCTCCCATACCCTGGCATCCACACTGGAATTTCAACCGGGTATGATCCTCGATCAATTGCGCGAGATCATCGAATATACCCATTGCGCATTATTCGCGTTGGAAGACTCTGCGCTCGTTACCATGGCGACGCGTGGGACACCGGAATTGGAAGGATCCGCGCCTTTCCGCATCCATCTCCATGGGCCAGAAACGCTGGCCGCGCTGTTCAACGGGCACAAGCCCATCCGCATCTCCGATATTTGGAGCGACGATGTGAATGCCCGCTTCCTGCGAGAGCTTTTAGAGGACTCTGCAGCTATTTTGCTGAAGGGGATGTCCTCATGGATGTGGGTCCCGTTGGCGGTGAAAGGCCGGGTCATCGGCGGAGTGGGTGTGGCGCACAAGAAGCGGAATTTCTTCACAACCCATCACGCGGACCTGGCACTGAGCGTCGCCAACCAGGCCGCCATTACCATGGTCAACGCGGAACTATACAAAGATGCGCAGAAGCTGGGTGTCCTCGAGGAACGCCAGAACCTGGCACGCAACCTGCACGATGCCATTAACCAGTCCCTCTTTTCAGCGGGCCTGATCGCCGAAGTTCTCCCGCGTTTATGGGAGCGAGAACCAGAGGAAGCCCGGCGTTCGCTGGAGGATCTCCGCAGGTTGACGCGCGGTGCGCTGGCTGAGATGCGCTCCCTGCTGGTCGAGCTGCGTCCATCCGCCCTCACAGATACTGAGATGGGCGATCTTCTCCAATTGTTAGGCAATGCTTTCACCGGACGAACAAACATCCCGGTCATCGTGACAGTAAGAGGCGAGGAGGTGCTGCCCGCTGAAACCCAGGTAGTCCTCTACCGGATTTGCCAGGAGGCGCTGAACAATATCGCCAAGCATGCAAAAGCCAGCCAGGTCATAATTAATGTGCAGCATGAGTCAGGCAGGTTTGAACTCCATATCCGGGACAATGGCCGCGGTTTTAACACAGCCGACCAGACGCCATCCGGTCATTATGGCTTGAGCATGATGCGAGAGCGTGCCGAAACTGTGGGTGCCACATTGACTGTCACAAGCCAGGTGGGGCAGGGCACGGATATCGCGATACTCTGGAACCCAAATCCCAAAAAGGAGGCCCTATGAGCGGAATCCCATCAGAACCCATTCGCGTCATGCTGGTAGATGACCATGCCATGGTGCGCCGGGGACTGGCGGCCTTTCTCAAGGTTTTCGACGACTTGCAATTGGCGGGCGAGGCCGAAAGCGGTGAAGCTGCCATCAAGCTCTGTGCCGAAGTTCTTCCGGATGTGATCCTCATGGATATGGTTATGCCAGAGATGGATGGTGCGGCTGCAACTCGCCTGATCCGCCAGCGGTTTCCGCAGGTGCAGGTGATCGCGCTCACTTCCTATAAAGAGGGAGACCTGGTAAAGAACGCGTTGGAAGCCGGAGCGATCGGGTATTTGCTCAAGGATGTCTCTGCAGATATCCTGGCTGGTGCTATTCGCGCTGCCCACGCCGGCCGCGCCACACTCTCCCCCCAGGCCGCTCAAGCTCTGGTGGAGACAGCCAATCAACCTGCACTGCCCGGACTCGACCTGACAGAGCGCGAGCGTGAAGTCCTGGCACTGATGGTGGAGGGATTGAACAATACCCAGATCGCCGGCAAGCTGATGGTAAGCCCCAGCACGATCAAATCCCACGTCAGCAATATCCTTTCCAAATTAGGGGTAGCCAGCCGTACCGAAGCGGTCACCCTTGCACTACGCAGTCACCTGATTCCCTAACCCTCATATCCCCCAAGTGGCGGATGTGAATATTCCCCGGCTGGAGGATGCGGCGGGGGAGGCTTTCCTATAAAATGATGGTAACAAACTTTCGCATTCCATTCATTTCAAGGAGACCTCTCATGGATCTGATTAAAGTATCTGCCACATCTCGTACAGCCGCAGTTGCCGGTGCCATCGCCGGCGTGGTTCGTGACCATCAACGGGCGGAAGTGCAGGCGATCGGTGCGGGAGCCGTCAATCAGGCTGTAAAAGCACTTATACTGGCAACCGGATATCTCCGGCTGGATGGAATCAATGTTCACTGCGTGCCCGAATTCGCGGATGTGACCATTGAAGACAAGGTGCGGACTGCCATCAAGCTGGTTATTGAACCGGGACTTTCGCCCAAACCCGCGGACGATTAAGGATTGCATCCCAGGATAGCTTCTTCTGATCGAAGAGTGCCTGAAAGCATCTGGATGCATTAGTAGGAACCGAAAAGACACGATTCCTTCAGGATTCCGTGTCTTTTTATTTTTAATAATCCTTCCCAAAGATTTATAGTCAAGGAAAGTAGAGATGGATGCAGTACAAAAAATAAAGACTTCAGAGCTTCGTTACCGCCGTTTGTTTGAAGCCGCCCAGGATGGGATCTTAATTCTGGATGCACAGACAGGTGCCATTACTGATGTGAACCCCTTTCTCATTAAAATGCTCGGATACTCACGTGAAGAGTTCATCCAGAAAAAACTTTGGGAGGTGGGTGCATTCCAGGACATTGAAGCCAGCCGGGAGGCTTTTAAAGCCTTGCAAGTAGATGAATATATTCGATACGAAGACCTGCCGCTTCGTGCGAAAAACGGCAGACTGGTTGATGTGGAATTCGTAAGTAACGTCTATCTGGTGGGAGACGAAAGGGTGATCCAATGCAATATTCGCGACATCACAGCGCGTAAACAGGCTGAAGATGCTCTGTTGAAGAGTCAGGCACTCCTCCAGGAACAATCCGTCCGCGACCACCTGACAGGTCTATTCAACCGGCGTTATATGGAGGAGACCCTGGAGCGCGAAATATTGAGAGCCTCACGGAAACAACTCTCCTTGGGGATTATTATGCTGGATGTGGATAATCTAAAGCTGCTCAATGACACCTGGGGGCATGCCGCGGGCGATGAAATTCTGCGTGAATTGGGTAACTTGCTGTTCAGGCATATCCGCGGAGAGGATATTCCCTGCCGCTACGGAGGCGATGAATTCATCTTGATCCTTCCGGATGCGTCGCGCGAGGTGACGCGCGCCCGCGCCGAACTGATTTGTGAGTATGCCAGGCATTTCCATCTGCAATACGAAGGACAAAGTCTTATGCCAGTTACGCTCTCTCTGGGCGTTGCTCTCTTCCCAGAGCATGGCGTGACGAGTACTGAGATCTTGAAAAGGGTCGATGCCGCGCTTTACCGCGCCAAAAGCGAAGGCCGCAGCCGGGTCGTTCTAGCAGAATAGCCACCTCTCCAAAAAGTTGAATCCCGCCTCCCCCAAGTAGTGGAGATAAGTTTCCCCTGAACGATGGATGTGGTCAGGGGTCATTTGATTTAAGATGGAATCAAATTGGGACCATCATCGACCGTGAACATGGAGTCAGCATTATGAGATCGTACGAAAAACGCGCTTTGCTTCTGGAGCTGCTCTTCAGAAAGTCTGGTTTGAGCCTGCCGGAATTAGTGGAAGACCCGGCGTATTTGGAAGATTTGATACAGGATGTATTCAACGACCTGCAGCAATCGAGGGAGGAGCTGCGCGGTCAGGTATCCGCCCTGCAGACCCGAAACAGGCATCTGGAGGAATACGTTGACATGGTCGCCCACGATCTCAAGGAACCACTGGTCGTTATGGCTTTTACTTCAAACCTGATCACCAACATCCCCGATCTTAGTGGCGAGAGACTAAAGGAATACCTGCGGCAAATGGGGCAAACTGCGGATGAAATGAAAAGGATCATCAACAAC
>JBLNAU010000344.1:0-5527 GCA_050259515.1 Syntrophothermus sp. | reverse complement strand
GTTGCGGCTGCCTGCATCCAGGACGGTGATGTCTCCCTTGGGGTCATTCTCCAGGGCCCGGACCAGGTCGCTTCGTGTGATGATACCGGCCAACGCTCCCTGCGTATCCGTGATGGGCGTGCCCTGCCGGCGCGCTACGTGCGGGTCTCCGCGGGCGATCCGTTCCGAAAACTCTGCAACCGTCAGCGTGGCCGGGATGGTCGCCGGGCTCTTGTCCATTACTTCGCCCACGCGCATGAGCTCGAAGGGGTCCACGATGTATTCACGCAAGATGTGATGTCCGTGCCGGGCGACCTTTTCCGTTAGAATGGAGCGCCGCAGCAATAGAACGGTCACGGCGTCGGCGGCAATGCACGCGATCAGAAGACCGGGCAGCACATTCAAGTCATGGGTGAGCTCCAGAACGAATACCATCGATGTCAGCGGTGAACGCATTGTGCCGCCCATCATGGCCGCCATACCGATCAGCGCCCATAAGCCGGCATCGCCATACGGAATCCAGCGGGAGAGGAAGGCGCCGAGCGCGCCCCCCATGATGAGCAGAGGCGCCAGCACGCCTCCTGAGGTGCCGGAACCCAGCGCGATCGACCATACCAGCGCCTTGATGACCAACAGGCTCAACACTGCTGCGCCGATAATTTCACCGCGCAGTAACTGGTGGATCTGGTCATAGCCAACACCCAGTACACGCGGGTCGATCAGTCCGCCGATGCCCACCGCCAGTCCGCCCAAAATGGGCCACCACATCCAGTGGATCGGCAGCCTCTGAAAAAGATCCTCGAAAAAATATACGAGTGTCGTCAAAGCGCCTGAAGCCAGGCCGGCAGCAATTCCTGCCAGGCAGGCGATAAAGAGTGCCAGGCCGCCGAGCGGGGCATGAGGCAGAACCGGAAAGATCGGACCTGCGCCCAGGAAAACGACCCGCAGCGCGCCCGCGACCGCCGCCGCAAGCGCGACCGGAATGAACGAACGCGGTTTCCATTCGAATAAAAGCAGCTCCACAGCCAGCAGGACGGCCGCGACCGGTGCTGCAAAAATCGCCGCCATGCCGGCCGCTGCACCTGCCACCAGGAGCGTCTTGCGCTCAGCCGCGGTGAGATGGAAAAACTGCGCGAACAGCGAGCCGAACGCGCCTCCGGTCATGATGATTGGCCCCTCTGCACCGAACGGTCCGCCTGTTCCGATTGAGATGGCTGAAGAGATCGGTTTCAGCACGGCCACTTTGGGTTCCATCCGGCTGCGACCGATCAGGATTGCCTCCAGGGCCTCCGGGATGCCGTGACCCCGAATCTTCTCGGATCCAAAGCGTGCCATCAGACCAATGATGAGCCCGCCAACGACCGGGACGAACACTGCCCAGACCCCCAGATGGGTGCCGGCAGGGGTTACCGATTGGGATGAGAACCGGTGATAATAGGCAATATTGGTGAATACATTGATCATCCAGACCAGCACATAGGCCACCAGAGAACTCATGGCACCGATCAGCAGCGCCATCCCGCTCAACAGCAAAACTCGCCTGTCCGTGGTGAAATCGGAAAGCTGTACGTGATTGTTTGCTTTTGTCATACCTATAAATACCTCCATAACTCTAAATTGCTGCCTGTCTTGGAATTACCGCTTGTCTCACGCATGCTCTCCATGCGCAACTTTACTTTTTAACAGGATTTGCAGGCCGATCTTCCCTTAAAAAATAAAGTGAATTGTGCGGCCTGATGTAAGTTTATTTTCCGATAGGGAAAACTATATTGAGACAAACAATAAAGGAGATGATGCGGCAGTATGCAAAACTCAGGTCTGGCTGGGTTTCCTTAAAACTTATAATAGCTCCCCAAGATTAATAAGGAATAAATTCCCATCATGTACATCATTTTGAAGACTCGTTCAAAATAAATACGTGTTCCCTCGCCCAGTCGGTATATATTTCGGATGATTTGGCGCCTTGTGGATCTGTAATACCAGGGATTTGGCATTCAATAACTGTAAAGTTGGCAATTGCCGCTTAGGGTCCTGCTCGTAACTTCACTTTATATACTTGCAGTGCCCCACTGACGCCTTTCACTGTCGCCTGGCTGGGTGCGATGACGTAATCTGCCAGGCATTTGGCCACGTCCGGGGAGGCGTAGACATCCTGGCTGAGATAAATTTCGTGGGCCTCGGCCAACCCCTGAACACGGGATGCGATGTTGACCGTCTGTCCGAAATAATCGAGCCGGTCGTTCAGGGAAACTACGATTGAGTGTCCGCGATGCAATCCGATTTTCAGGATCAGGGGCTCGGGACGGCCATGATTGAACTCATCTATCCTCCCGAGCATATCGAGAGCGGCATGCACAGCATCCAAAGGTGAAATGAATGTCGCCATTACAGCATCGCCGATCGTTTTGACCACCGCACCAGCATGGTGCGTGATCACCTGAGTAAGCGCGTCGAAATGCTGACGCACAAGATGATAGGCTTGCAGGTCACCCAGCTGGTCATAGAGCGCCGTCGAGCCTTTGAGATCGGTGAACAAAAAGGTGATGTCGCGCACGCCAAGCCCTTCATCCGTCGCAATGGTTTCCGTGCGAAACAGGGTGCGGAATGTCTGGGTGTTCAGCAGGCGTTTTCCCGATAAAAATGGCTGAAATGCCACCCAGGTTTGACCAACATCGGCGGGCAGGTTGACTGCCCAAAGTAGAACCCGACCCGTGCTCTGATTGACCACGTGTATTGTAATTGGCCCAGAGGGGACTACGGCAAACTGAGAAAACTCAAATACCTTGATATCGACAGGTCCCGGGATTTCCTGACGCTGGGCGGGCAGGGGCGGGGAGACGCTGATGGTTGAATCATTTTCGAACCGGATCGCATAGGTCTGGGGGATGTCGGGTGCTGCACCGGATGCGGCTGTGTAGACGTAAAGCGTGGCAACGACACCCTTGATAACATTACCAATATAAACAAGTCCGGGTGTGGCTTCCCAGGCCAGGTTCAGTTCCGAACCCGGCTCTAGATAGGTGATAGCTTTCGTGGCTTGATATAGATAGTTTTCATTCGGAATTTGCAGCGGGTAGCGGTCCAGTCCTTTTGCAAGCTGATAATGAAAAAGGTGATCATACGCTGCCAGACTGTCCGGGGAGTGATAAACCAAAGGGCGAATGGGGGAAGCGATCGTAAAGACCACCTGGATGAAATCATCCAGGGTGATGGTGTTTTCCATGCGACAAATATTACAGACAAAGTGTGCGTGCAAACCTCCCATGTCGCGCAAATTCTGAAACACATGCCCGCAGCAGGCACAGACCATGTTCCATTCCATCTCAAAGAGACCCAGCTTGGCGCCATGCAGGAACAAATCGATTGCTTCACTTTCGATCATGCCCTTTTCGGCAGCGTAGTGCACCGGGTTTACGCGAAAGAGAGCTGCATCATCGGCAGTTCGAATGAAAGTTTCCAGCTTGGAGATCACCCGTGGAGACCAGGTCCGCGCCTCCTCGAGCCGGGCGAGAGATGAATCGAGGATGGATTCATTAAGTGGGAAAGACATAGGTGTGGGAGAAGAGATGATAAATTGCCTGTCACCGATAAGAGTACATCACATGCCGTGAATTTCGAATGTATCGATTATACTGCTTCACTCGGGGAATTACTTTGGATTTATATCCTGACAATACCAGAGACGAAATCCATCCGGATCGTTGATGCTGAGTGCAACATTGACCGGTTTGATTCCCGGATCGGCTTCAGCTCCCAGTTCGATAACCTTGATTACAGTTCCCGAAACCTGCCCGCCAAACCAAAAAAAGGTTCCACGATTGCCAGGGTGGTCCCAGGATTGCTTGATCGACATGCCAAGCTTGTCGCGGTAGAACTCTATCATCGCTTCATAATTTTCGTTTGTCGTACGATACTGACAAGAGTAATTTCGTTCATGCCTCCTCAGTGGATCCTGATGGATAAAAAAGCAAATCTCCCACGAATATTCCTCGCGGGAGAATTTGATTTGTTCCTAGACAAATTGGGTGTTTTCTGCCTATCTCCCAAATTTTGCCAGCAGGAGGCAAACTTTACTCTTCTTGCTCTTCCTCATCCGAAACCCATTCGATCTCGACCCCTTCGCCCTGTCCGATTGCACCCTGCAGGAGTTTCATCAGCTCTGGGTCGCAGCCGTTTTCCTGGAAATAGTCCAGTGTCATTTGATCGATCCAGTAGTCACGGTCCTCGCTGTCTTCCTCCTCCAGCATGTCGATGAGAAACTGGAGCTGTTCTTCGCTGATCTCACCGATGGTAGCGGACGTTCTCTTATTCTTGAGCTCTATCATTTGGACCCTCTCCTGTTCTAGTCATGATTAGCTTGATCTGCCTGCAACCCGGACCACTGCTCGCCGGCCGCTGCTTTATTAGCTGGCGGCATTCTCTCCATATAACTTGCGATGCACCACGCTCAGCGCCCGGACCTGCTCGGCGGCGTGGTAGGACGACCGGACCAGCGGATTCGATTCAACCCACTTAAAGCCGATCTCTTTTCCGTAGTCGCGCAGCTCGGCAAATTCCTCCATGGTGTAATAGCGTGAGATGGGCATATGCTTTTTGCTCGGCTGCAGATACTGCCCAATGGTCAGGATGTCCACGCCCCAGGAGCGCTGGTCGCGCATCACAGCCTTGACTTCCTCCAGGGTTTCGCCAAGACCCACCATGATGCCCGATTTGGTCAATACTTCCGGGTCGAGCCTTTTGGCATTGGACAGGGTCGCGGCGGCCCATTCATAGTTATCCTGCGGCTGGACGGCCTTGAAGAGCCGCGGCACAGTTTCCACGTTGTGGTTCAGGATCTCCGGACGGGCGTCCATGACGATCTTCAAGGCTTCCAGGGAGCCCTTGAAATCTGGGATCAATACTTCGATGGAGCAACCCGGTCTTAATTCGCGAATGCGGCGGATGACCATGGCGAAGATCGGGGCACCGCCATCCCGGCGCTCATCGCGGTTCACCGATGTGATGACCGCATGCTTCAGTTCCATGGCTTTGACAGCCTGGGCCACGCGCTCGGCCTCGCCCCAATCCAAAAGGGCGGGCTTGCCGTGCTTGATATCGCAGAAGGCGCAGGTGCGCGTGCAGACGTCGCCGAGCATGAGGAATGTAGCGGTTCCGCTACCCCAGCATTCACCCAGATTGGGGCACATGGCTTCTTCACAAACAGTATGTAATTCCTTTTTGCGCATCAGTCCATGAAGCCATTCATAGGTCTCGCCCGAGGGGGCGCGCACCTTGATCCAATCCGGCCGGCGCAGCGGGCGGACATCAGCTTCGGGAATGACACGGTCTCTTGTAGGAGTAGCAGGCATAAGATCCTTTTTCTAAATGATGCTCGAGCCGCCGCGGACGGCGTCCGGAGCAGAAATGTTATTCTATCTTTCGTACTTTTAAACGTAAACCCTTCACTTCGACGACCTCCACCCGGTCGCCCTTACCGATCTTTTCGGACCCGGGGATGGGTTCCGCAGTCCAGGTTTCCGATCCGACCTGGACCTGGCCGCCTGTTTCC
>JBLNAU010000343.1:0-2796 GCA_050259515.1 Syntrophothermus sp. | reverse complement strand
GTATAGCGTGGCATGCGGGGCAGTATATCATACGGGATTTGCCCTTATTCCAGGTTGTACAAACAGCGATACAATGGGGCCAGGCACTCAAAGAGAGACAAAAGTTGAGGTGATTATGACTGCTTCAAACACACCGCGATCCGAGGCGATCGTGATCGGCTCCGGTCCGGGCGGGGCGACGGTTGCCCGTGAATTGGCCCGCGCAGGTAGGAAAGTCCTTCTCCTGGAAAGGGGCCAGGATCATCGCCCACGAAGTTATTACGGCACCTATCTGGGCGCGCTGCTCTATTCGGACCGTGGTAGCTTATTGTTCACGCAGGAGGGTCTCAACATCGTCCGCCCGTTGATGGTGGGTGGCGCCACGAGCATGTATTGCGGCTGTGCCGCTCCTCCTCCAGCCTGGATGAAGAACAGATACGGGGTGGATATTGATACACAGGTCTCTGAAACCATCGAGGAACTGGAGATCGAGCCGCTGCCTGCCGAGCTGCGCGGACAGGCCTCCACGCGGATCGCACAGGCGGCCCAGGCACTGGGCTATGAGTGGGAGCCCCAATTGAAATTCATGAAGCCGGCCCGCGCCAAAAAGTTTGACTGCGGTGCAAAGTGTATGCTGGGCTGCCGCTGCGGCGCCAAGTGGAGCGCGGCCGAATATGTCGACGAGGCGGTCGCTGCGGGGTGCGATCTGCGTACCGGGGCGCACGTCGATCGACTGCGGGTCGAAGGCGGACGCGTCACCGGCGTGGAGGGACGCATTCATGGGGAGCCGTTCACGGCGGAAGCAGAAACGGTCGTCCTTTCTGCTGGCGGGATCGGCAGCCCGCGCATTTTGCAGGCCTCCGATTTGCCCGCCTTTCGCCCGGCCGGGCAGGGCATGACCATGGATATCACGGTCATGGTGTATGGTGCCATTCGGGATCGTGGGATTGGGGAGGAGCCTCCCATGACCTGGTCCTGGGAAAACCTGGAGGAGGGGTATATGCTGAGCACGCTCATGGATCCCTGGCTGCTCTACCCATTGATCAATGCCCTCAAAGGTCCAAAGTATGCGCTCACCTGGCCGCGCTGGAAGAACACGCTGGGCGTCATGATCAAGCTGAAGGACGATATCTCGGGGGGCGTCTTTGCCGATGGAAAGATCAGCAAGCCCATGACCGATCACGACCGCCCGCGCATGCGCGCTGCCGAGGAGGTCTGCAGGAGGATCCTGGTCGAAGCCGGCGCCAAACCGGACACGATCTTTACGACCCCGCTGCGCGGCACCCATCCCAGCGGGACGGTCCGCGTGGGAACCATGTTGGATGAAAATTTGCAGTCGGAGGCCCAGGGCCTGTATGTCTGTGATGCCAGTGTCTTTCCGGAGGCACTGGCCCGGCCGACCGTGCTTACCATTATCGGGTTGGGGAAGCGCCTTGCGAAACATCTCCTGAGTAATTAAAAAAAGAGATGGATCCTCTACAGTTCCAGTGAATGGAGCGAATATGCTTTCTGGCGTAGAGCTGCTGCAAAGGCTGGAGCGTTATCCCCGGGTCAAGCTGGCCGAGGAGCCGACGCCCCTGGAACACCTGCCCTGCTTGAGCGCCCAGCTGAAACGGGACGTCTTTATCAAGCGGGATGATTACCTGGGTCCGGGGTTGGGCGGCAACAAGACGCGCAAGCTTGAATATCTTTTGGCGGATGCGCAACAACGAGGTTACGGCAAGGTGGTCACTTTCGGAGGGCTGCAATCCAACCACGCCCGGATCACCGCGGCAGCCGCGCGCAAGCTGGGGCTGGAGCCTCATCTTTTTTATTTCGAGCGCTGCCCGGAGTCCCTGGCCGGGAATTTACTCGCCAACCAGATCCTGGATGCACGAATGCACTTCGTTCCGTTGGGCGAAGAGAGCAGCGTACAGCGGACGATCGAGGCAACCAGCCGCCTGGTGCACTGGCTTGCCTGGCTGCGGGTGGGAAGACATTACTTCATTCCGGTCGGCGGGCATACCTGGCGAGGCTGCCTGGGCTACGTTCGTGCCGCAGCGGAGATCGAAAGCCAGGCACGCGCCCTCGGGATCGGGAATGCACACCTTGTCCTGGCTGCCGGAACAGGCGGGACCTTGGCCGGCCTCCTGGCGGGGCTTACCCTGATGGGTTCCTCTTTGCAATTGCTGGGGATTGATATCGGCAAACTTTGGAAAGGCTTCGGATCGTCCCTTGCGCATCTCACCGGCGAAATCTGCGCCCATCTCGCGGAAGAGCGCAGCTTTCCTGTAGAGAGGATTCCCCTGCTCGAGGGCATTTACTCCGCTCCCAAATACGGGCTGCCCTCTGCGGGTTGTATCGAGGCCATCAAACGGCTGGCGCGGACGGAGGGCATCCTGCTCGATCCGGTTTACACCGGGAAAGCCTTTGCGGGGATGATGGACCTGGTTGGCAGGGGACAGCTTGGCAACAATGAGCCGATCATCTTCCTGCATACAGGCGGACTGCCGGCCCTCTTTGCCTTCGATGGTTATCAATGAGGCTTGCTCCAACCGCCGTCCTCTGCGGCGGGCACGGCGGCTTGAGAACAATTTTTAAAAAGTACTTACCGAGTTACTTATGAGCGAAAAGGCTGGAGAATTGACGATCCTTGGCATTGATGGCATAATCCTGAAAATTAATATCTCAAAGCATTGATGGAAACGAGTATGCTTTCGGTCGGATCTCAGCGAGCCCGGGACGGTGGGAGCCGGGTGATCTCCGCAGGCAGAAAATCCTTCCTGAGTGTGAACTGAAAGGCTGCGGCCGAGTAAGGGAGCCGGGTTTATCTCCCGT
>JBLNAU010000342.1:0-3507 GCA_050259515.1 Syntrophothermus sp. | reverse complement strand
GGCAAACCGACCACATTTGCCGCTTCCTCTACGCGGACTCGAACTTCCTCCTCCGGGAGCTGGATGTTGCGAGGGCCGTAGGCGATCTCGTCCCAGCAATTGTTATTGAACAACTGGTGGTCGGGGTTTTGGAACACATACCCCACCCGGCGGACCATCTGGACGATCGGGGTGTGTTTCGAATCCAGGCCATCCACGACCACTTCGCCGGAGGTGGGTTTATAGATGCCGTTCAGGCACTTCGAGAGCGTGGTCTTGCCTGAGCCATTCTGGCCGATAAGGGCCATAAATTCCCCGAGCTTAATGGAGAGGCTGATGTCATCGAGGGCCTTTGTGCCGTCAGGATACATGAAGTCCAGGTGATTGACTTGGATAAAGGGCTGCGAAAGGGTCATGGAGAGATCGTCCGATGATGGAAATGGGTTAGGAAAAGAATCGTCTGAGCTGCTGCGTGGCTTCCGGAAGAGTAACCGGCAAGGGTCCGGTCAGAGATCCGGATTTTTTCAACTCATGGAAAAAGCGCAGAGCGCCCGGAGGATAAATCCCCTCTGTGATCAAAAGATCCATATGCTGGAAAAATGTCTCTGTCTCGTCTTCCAATATGAGTTTGCCGTCGGATAAAAGAATCATCCGGTCGGCCAGAGGGATGAGGTTTTCCAGGTTGTGTTCGATCACGATAATGGTGCTGTGTTGCTCGGTCTTCAGGTGAGCCAGGACATCGAAAACCCGACGTCTGCTGATCGGGTCAAGCATGGTGGTCGGTTCATCAAGGATCAGGATCTTCGGCGTCATCGCCAGCACCGCCGCCAGGGCCACGCGCTGTTTTTGCCCACCGGAAAGCTCGTAGGGAGGCTTGAGCAGCATCTTTCCTAGACCCGTCAGCTCGGTAACCCAATCCAGCCGCTCGTGGATCTCAGATATCGACATGCCGAGATTCTCGAGGCCGAAGACCAGTTCATCTTCAACGGTCATCGCTGTGAACTGGGCTTCCGGATCGGAGAACACCATGCCGGCAATCTTCTGTAACTCACCATGCTGGTATTGTTCCACTTCCTTCCCGTACACGAAGACTTCGCCGTTTTTGATTCCGTTGTACTGCCCAGGAATCAGACCATTCATCGAGTAGGCGAGGGTTGTCTTACCGGCCCCGTTCGGACCAATGATCCCGATAAACATGCCTTCCTCGATTTGCAGGTTGATATGATCGAGAGCCGGTCCTTCGGTGTTGAGATATTTCCATGTGTATTCTTTGAGCTCGATAATGGTGGACATGCTTTGCTCCAGGGAGGTGCTAGAAGAACAAGGTTCTCAGCCAGTGGATCAGGACCGATTGCTCGACCGAAAAATACTGATACCGGTAACGCAACACGAGAATGGCAACAAATGTCAGGCTGATGATGGCCGTGAGTAATCCATCATAGTATTTGAAGGAATAGTGGGTCAGCACATAGTCTGGCCTCTTGCTCCTGCTGGTAAAGGAATAGCCGCGCGCCACCAGCGCATTGGTAAACTCCTCCGAGCGGCGCAGGGAAAGGGCAAAGAGCGGGATCATATACATGACATACTTTCGCAGCTTATAGGTAATCGATTTGCCGTTGGAGTCGAACCCGCGAGCTTGTTCCGCCTGCCGGACGATCTGGAAATCCTCCAGGACCATGCCTGCGGCCCGGAGAGCCATGGCAAACACATACGTCACTACAAATGGCAGCCGGATCGTCCGCATGGCAACAATCACGTCGCGCTCCCGCGACGTGCTCAGGAAAAATACCATTGTAAAGATCATGGGCAGCACCCGGCAGTACACAACCAGCGCGTCCCGGATACGCTCCCAGTAGATGTTGATGCCCAGGAACCGGGCGATCAGGTGAAATTCAGGGTGCCTGCCGCCCATGATGACATAGGAAATAATGATGATCGAGCCCATCGATATCGCCACGGGCACATAGATCTTCAGCGTGCGCATATCGACCCGGCTGATCCACATGAGAAGGATCAGAATCAGCATGAGCAGCATATTCCACTCGGGGGCTGCCACGAACATGGGAAACAGGCTGACAACCAGCATGAAAAATAACTTTACAAAAGGGTGGATCACATAAATAGGGGACTCGGTCGGGACATATCCCATTAAAGTCTTGTTCATGGATATCTGCAGCCTCGAAAGCCTTCTTACGGGGACCAGGCAGTCAGCACTTGACCAAGTGCTGACTGCCTGGCGTGATATCAACGAGAGGTTATGACCACCAGCGCTTGACGAATGCTGGCGTACGAATGACCACGGCAGACAGGGCTTTCAACAGGATGAAGTTGAAGACCAGGCCGGCCAGGACGTTGCCGCCAAACCATCCCCAGATGAACAGCGGCAAAGAATCGGTGGTCAGAAGGCCAAAACTGCGGAGCACCACCAGCGGGGACCACAAGGCGCCAAAAGCGCTGGAAACGACCATGGCGAGAAGCAGGATGACGTAGTCACGCCTGGACTTCAGGCGGGGATCCAGCTTGTAGTGCCGGAAGACCCAGGCCGGCAGAAATGCCTGGACGAAATTCGCCGGGATATACGCCGCCGAGACGTAGAACGGTGTTCCAGCGATGGCATTCGAGAAGAACGGGAAGATGGTACCGGCGAGCACACCCCAGCCACCAAACCAGACGGAGCCCACCTGTTGTACGGCAATGCCGGTCCAGAAGAAATTCACCCCGAACCCTAACGGAAAAGTGATGCTGCCAAAGGCCCCTACTACAAAGCCGATCCCGATGAGCAGGGCTGTGATGACGATATGGATCACGCCCACCGAGCGGCGTTCGCCTGGCTGGACTTCCCAGATTTGTTCGGCAGTCATTTCCCGGGTGGAATTTACCTTACCCTTGGAAGCGATTTGGTTGGACATCTTTTCTCCTTTTCAATCTTAGATCATGGAACGGAAATACTCAATGAAACGGGGTTGATGAAGCAGTTTCTCCGTGGCACCTCCTTCTTTGCTTTACACGAAACATAAGGCCGCAGACTCAAACGACTCAAAGCGAAAACATCGCCTTATCCAGGAATTGGAGCCAATAGGAGTAAAAGTTTGAAAAGATCATTTACACGTGGGGCATCTTTGCCCCACTATACAGAGGTGGTGAATCGAGAACAATTTATAAATGTAATAAAATTGTCTGACAAACTACCGGTTTCTGATGAAAACACCTGGCCCTCCATGAAGTTTCTTCCATTGCGGCAATCTTTTCTGGCTGCCGTTCCTCTTTTCGACTAAGCAGTGCGGGGCAGGTGGGATTCAATTCCCTATTGAGATATTCCTTTTTCGTTAGCCGCGACAGGCTTTAGCCCTCGCTCAGTGAAGGAAAGCGCTGCGCGCTATTCACCAGCCCGAAGGGCTTTCACGATCTGAGGAAGCGCTTCAGCCCGCACCTTTTTTGTCGCCTATTCTAATGGTGCAAAAGTGAAAACGCCCAAATTCAGGCAAAAAGGCTCTCCGTCGAAGAGGGCCTTTTTGCTGTATCCTATAA
>JBLNAU010000341.1:0-5477 GCA_050259515.1 Syntrophothermus sp. | reverse complement strand
GGCAATGGGATACGGGACAGGCGTCATCCACCCGACCCCAAGGGCCATGAACCAGATCGGAATCCCGGGGACCAGGAACATGCTTCTTTTGAGGCCACGCAGGCGGGCGTAGCGCAGCATCAGGTCGCCGTAAGTGGTCACGTCGGGTCCGCCGATCTCGAACACCCCGCCCTGCCCGTTCGCATTGGTCAGTGCGGCGAACAGGTAATCGATTACATTCCGCATGGCGATGGGCTGGGATTTGTTCTTCATCCAGGTGGGCCCGGGAACGATCGGGAACAGCTCTGTCATGAAGCGGATCATTTCAAAGGAAATACTTCCGGAGCCGGTGATCACGCCCGCTCGAAACTCGGTGACCGGGACAATACCTTCGCGCAGAACGCGCCCTGTCTCGATGCGGGAGCGCATGTGCGGGGCAATGTGCTGCTCGGGGTCTGCGAGCCCGCCAAGATAAATAATGTGCTGCACCCCTGCCTCTGCCGCCGCAGATGCAAAAACGCGGGCGCTCTCCAATTCAAGGGAAGTATATCCATGTCCCTGGGACATGTTGTGGATCAGATAATAGGCAGTGTGAACTCCTGCAAGCGCCCGTAAAAGCGTCGAGGGGATCGTGACGTTCCCCTGGACCACTTCCACCTGATGGAACCAGGTGCGCCCCGAGAGCCGACTCGGATCCCGGGCCAGGCAGCGCACCCGGTAGCCAGCTTCCAGCAGCCTGGGGATCAGCCGGCTGGCGATATAGCCTGTTGCTCCGGTGACCAGAACGAGTTTATCCATACACATGAGCCAGCAGGCGCGCCCGCGAAGCCACCTGCCGCGTGAGCCCATCGAAAATAAATTTATGAAATGGCCACATGGCATACCAGTACAGAAAACCGAAGAGTCCATGCGGCGCAAAATAAGCCGTCACCGTGAGCAATGTCTTCCCATCCTTTGGCTCGGACTCGAACTGCAGCCAGGCCTTGCCCGGCAGTTTCATCTCTGCCCGCAAGCGCATCAGACGATCAGGCTGCACCTCCTCCACCCGCCAAAAATCCAGCGACTCACCGGCGCGGATATCGTCCGGGTGACGGCGGCCGCGTCGCAATCCCACGCCGCCCACGGCTTTATCCATCCAGCCGCGCATCGCCCACGACCAGTCCATGTACAACCAGCCGCGCTCCCCGCCGATCCCGGTGTACGAACGGTAGACGTCCTGGGGGGAAAGATTAAGAAGCATCTGGCGTTTCTCCACATACATGCCTTCTTCCACGACGAACTGGTACGGCCGGACATCTCCTGCCACGGTGACCAGTGCGTCGGACCAGCTTGTCTCCACGTGATCGCGCTGGATGCGGCCGAGCGCCAGGTGAACGGCTGTGCGGAAGTCGATGGGCTTGATCTGTGGGAACAATTTCTTCGCCGCCCCATCCCGGACAATGAGCCGGGCGCGCAGACCCTCGATCAGCGGTAGCACCACCTGCCAGGGGATCGGTGTCACCATGTGCACCCAGTAGGCCGAAAGGCGCGGCGCATAGAACGGCGTGCGAATCAGCTTGCGCTTCAGTCCACGTTCCCTGGCATACTCGAGCAGCATGTCGGCGTAGGTGAGACGGGTGGGACCGCCGATCTCGATCAACCTGCCAATGCTCTCCGGGGCCTTGAGCGCGTCGATCAGATAAGACAGCACATCACGGATGGCGATCGGCTGGGCTTCCGAAAAGAACCAGGCCGGGCAGATCAACACCGGCTCACGTTCCGTTAAATAGCGGATCATCTCGAACAGCGCCGAGCCGGAACCGACGATCATGCCCGCCCGAAACTCGGTGACCGGCACCGAGCTGTAGCGCAGGGTGTAGCCCGTCTCATGACGGGCGCGCAAATAAGGGGAAAGATCGGCGGTCGGGTCGACCAGCTCGCCCAGGTAGATGATGCGCTCGATATTGGCTTCCCGGGCGGCATCGGCAAAGTTGCGGGCTACCTCCAGGTCACGGTTGGCGTATCGATGCCCGCCCTGCTTGCCGTGGATCAAATAATAGGCCGCCGAAACATCCTGCATGGCGGCAACCAGCGGCTCCATCGAATGCGCATCCCCGGTCACGACTTCCACCCGCTTCAGCCAGGGACGCCCCTGCAGGCGGTTGGGATCCCGAACCAGGCAGCGGACGCGGTAGCCCGCGTCCAGCAATCGCGGCACAAGCCGCCCGCCGACATATCCGGTTGCGCCGGTGACAAGAATGAGGTTGGATTGTGGCATGCTGAAATTTTATCCTACACATTCAATTCTATGCTATGATGAAAGGTACTTATGCAGGCGGCCGACACCACCCAGACCAGTCGCATACCGGATCTCCTGACCACGCGCCTTCCGCTGATGTGGTTTGCCATCGCCTTCCTGGGGGGAATTGTATTGGGCAGCCTCGTTTCCTTGTCGATCGGGGCCTGGGTCGCGCTGGCTGGGATCGCGCTCCTGCTTGCGATTCTCTCGCGCCTGTTCGCCAGCCGCTTTCCCCCTTCCACCTATCCTCTCTTCCCCTTTATCCCTTTTCTGCTCGTGTTGCTCACCGGTCTCTTCCTCGGCGCCGCCCGCTACCAGATGACCGTGCCCAGGTTCGACGCCTACCACATCGCCTTCTACAATGACCGTGATTTCGATCTGCTGGTCACAGGCACCCTCACCGAGCCGCCCGATTATCGCGATCAATATACCAACCTGCGGGTGAAGGTGACCGGCGTGGACACCGGGGACAGGGAATTGCCTGCAGAAGGTTTGCTGCTTGCACGCGTTTCCAAGAACCAGGTCTATCATTATGGGGATATCGTCCGTCTGCGCGGCAAGGTCAAGACGCCGCCGGAGAATGAGGACTTTTCCTACCGCGATTACCTGGCCGCCCAGCACATTCATTCGTACATGACCAACGCCGAAGTGACGGTTCTCCCGGGCAACGGAGGAAACCCGATCCTGAGAGCGCTGTATGCTTTTAAGGAAAAATCGCTGGAAAATATCTACCAGTTGTTCCCCGATCCGGAGTCCTCCCTGCTGGCAGGCATTCTGCTCGGCGTGGATACGGGCCTCACAGACGAATTGCAGCAGGCCTTCAAGGATACCGGCACGGCTCACATCATTGCCATTTCCGGCTTCAACATGAGCATCATTGCGGGGTTGTTCGTGGTGCTCTTCAGCCGCTTCCTTGGCCCGCGGCGCGGCGCCCTGCTGGCAGTGGCGGGAATTGTTCTGTATACCGTTATGGTCGGTGCCTCGGCGGCCGTGGTTCGGGCCGCGCTGATGGGAACGCTGGCTCTCTTCGCCGTGCAGGTGGGACGCAGACAGCTGGCCCTGAACACGCTGCTTGGCGTTGCATTATTGATGTGTATCGTGAATCCGTTGTATATTTGGGATGTTGGCTTTCAATTATCCTTCTTTGCCACTCTCGGATTGATCCTCTATGCCGATCCTTTTACACGCTTCTCGAATCGACTCCTCACCAGACTCTTTCCCTCCTCGGTGGGTGAAAAATTTGCCGAGCTGTTTGCAGAGTTCGTCCTTCTCACCCTTGCCGCCCAGCTGACCACCATCCCGATCATGGCCTATCAATTCCAGCGCATCTCCCTGGTTTCGTTCATTGCCAATCCCTTCATCCTGCCTCCGCAGCCTGCGGTCATGATCCTGGGCGGGCTGGCGGTTCTTCTCAGCCATATCTGGCTCCCGCTGGGGCAGCTGGCTGCCCTGATCGCATGGCCGTTCGTCGTGTACACGATCCGGGCGGTGGAATTGTTCGACAAGGTCCCTCATGGGACGCTCTTCCTCGGAAGCCTGTCCATCTGGTTCGTGATCCTCTTTTATGCAGTGCTCTTCGGCGTGACCTTTGGCGGGTCCAGGCTCAAAGAGTCGGCCAGCTCGATCAAAGGGCGCGTCCGCGCGGTCGGGGTCGGGGGCGGACTGCTGATCCTGTTGATCGGTCTGCTGCTGGTCTGGCGTGCCGCGGCCGCCATCCCGGATCATCGTCTGCACCTCACCTTTCTCGATGTTGGCTCTTCAGACTCAGTGCTTATCACCACGCCCACCGGAAAGCATGTGCTGATCAATGGCGGAGCGAGTGTCTCAACCCTTTCGGACGAGCTTGGCAGGCGCCTGCCCACGTTCGACCGCAGCCTCGACTGGCTGGTCGTCGGCTCGACCGAAGAGCAGGATGTTGCAGCCCTGCCGCGCATCCTCGATCGTTACGTTCCCGATCAGGTTTTGTGGAGCGGCAACCGTCAGGCTTCGTTCTCGTCGGGTGTGCTGAACGAATATCTGTCCATAAAGGATATCCCGGTGACAGAGGCAGAGCCCGGCCAGACCCTGGACCTGGGCGAAGGCGCAACCCTTAAGGTGTTGACCAGCGGCCCGCGCGGCGCCATCCTTTTGGTGGAATGGGGCAAGTTCCGTGCCTTGCTGCCCCTGGGCATGAGCTTTGAGGCGCTGGACGAGCTGCATGCCGGTGCGGACGTGGGTCCTGTAAGCGTCCTCACCCTGGCCGATGCCGGGTACGCCGTCTCCAACCCGCCCGAATGGATCAACAACCTCAATCCCGAGCTGGTCGTTCTGGGGGTCAGTGCAGCGGACGAAAATGGAATGCCAGACCAGGAAGTGCTGGATCTTCTCAAGGATTATGATTTGCTGCGCACCGACCGGAACGGCTGGATCGATGTCACGACCGATGGCAGCCAGATGTGGGTGAACGTGGAAAGAAACAAGGACGATATCGGTCCCTGATTCATTTTCAAGTAATTTCGTCTAAAGGTTGAAGGAGTGATCTGCAATGAGCGAATTGGATATCCTTGATTCAAGGATCGAAGGCGAAACACCGGTGACCGTTCTCAACTTGAAGGGCCATCTTCATGGAGACACAGAAGGGCTATTAATGGAAAAGGTCCGCCAGCTTCACCGGGAAGGGTCACGGTACCTGCTGCTGGATCTTTCGGGGGTGGAGGTTCTCACCAGTGCAGGTCTGCGCGCCATCCACAATATCTTTAATTTATTCACTCCAAGAGGAGACATTGCATTGATCAATGCTCATGGAAATGAGCCTTATAAATCCCCTTATTTCAAGATGGTGTGCCCCAACCCGAACATTTATTATGTGCTGAACATCGCCGGCTTTCTGCAGAATATCCCGATCTTTAATGCCGTCGATGAAGCGCTCACTTCATTTTCCAGTTAATCTGCGAACCGCCTTTACGAAGGTCTCCGCCATTTTTTCAATATTGATCTCTTCTTTCACGATCCGGTAGGACTCTTCCCCCATGCTCCGCAGACGCGCTGGTTCCGACAGCGCCTCCTTCAGCGTGACGAGCAGTGCATCGAAATCATCCGGCGGGATCTGCCATCCATTGTTCGTCCGGACGAGATCATCCTGCGTCCCATCCCCCTGTGCGACGATGACGGGCAGTCCATAGCTCATCGCTTCCTGGACGGCAAGCCCGCCGGTTCCGGGTAGGACAAAGAGATCCGCTTC